>NZ_OPYO01000002.1:0-238383 GCF_900275665.1 Pseudomonas sp. JV241A | reverse complement strand
CCACAGGTCTTGCACTGCCCCTGGGAGCACCGCCAATCCTGTGGGAGCCGGACTTGCCGGCGATCGAGCGCGCAGCGGTCGTAATCCAGGCGCCGCATGATGTGTTGGCTGGACTGGCCTCATCGCGGGGCAAGCTGAACTGGCCTAATGATTTTGGACACCTTCGTCGGGCGCTATTATGGCGCCCAATTGGAGGCAAAATCAGTGCGAAAATCTTACTCGAACGAATTCAAAATCAAAGCTGCCGAGATGGTGCTGGACGATGGTGAGTCAGTCCCTGATGTCTGCGAGAGCCTTGGTCTAGGGCGGACCGCGCTTCGTCGCTGGGTCGAGCAACTGCGCCAGGAACGAGAAGGTCAAACACCGGTCGGCGCGAAGGCCATCACTCCAGAGCAGCAGCGAATCCAGGAGCTGGAAGCGCTAGTCCGGCAAAAGGACCGGGATATCGAAATCCTAAAAAAGGCCAGTGCTCTCCTGCTTCGGGACTCCAAGGATCGTTCTCGCTGATCAACGAACTGAGTGAGCAATTTGGTGTTTTCGACTGCTGTCGCGTCCTTGGAGTTCGGCGCAGTAGTTTCTACGCATGGCGAAAACGCCAGGGACGAAAGGATCCGGTCAGAGAGGATCTGCGTTCAACGATGGCCAGCCTTTTCAAGGCCTCTCGTAGCTCTGCTGGGTCGCGAACGCTGGTTCGGGAATTGCGTCGTGCTGGCCATAAAGCCGGGCGATACAAGGTACGTATGCTGATGAAGGAAGCCGGTCTGCAATGCAAGCAACGCAGGCCGCATCGTTACCGATCATCGGGCACAGAAGCATTGATCGCGAGTAACCAGCTCAAGCGAAACTTCAACGTCTCGACGGTCAACCAGGTGTGGTGCGGCGATGTCACCTACATCCAGGTAGGCAAGCGTTGGCTGTACTTGGCGGCTGTGATCGACTTGTATGCTCGCCGAGTGGTGGGCTGGGCTTTCTCAATGATCGCCGATGCCCGGCTTGCCTGCGAGGCGCTACGAATGGCGGTCGAATCTAGAGGTAGACCGGCTGGAGTGATGTTCCACTCGGATCAGGGTTGTCAGTACACCAGCCATAAATTCAGGGCTGCTCTTGAGGAGTACGGTCTGGAACAGAGCATGAGTCACCGAGGCCAGTGCTGGGATAACGCCGTCATGGAGCGCTTCTTCGGTGCATTGAAGTCTGAGTGGATGCCAGCAGAAGGTTACGAAACCGAAGCGCAAGCACAGTTAGACATCCAGGCTTATCTGATGCGTTACAACCTTAAGCGTCTCCACAGCTACAACGGCTATGAAACCCCGGTAGCCATGGAGAAAAAGCTCAAGGTTGCGGCATGAACCTAAACCGGTGTCCAAAATCTGTTGACCAGTTCAAGCCCGCTCCCACAAGCAATGCAAATCTCTGTGGGAGCTGGCTTGCCAGCGATGAATTCAACTCAAAACCTTGAGCCCGGCTCCAGCAGAAAATCCATCTCTTCATCGGTACTCGGCCGATTCAGCAGCAGATTGCGGTGCGGGAAGCGACCAAAGCGGGCAATCACCCGCTGGTGCTGCTCGGCATAGTCGAGGAAACCTTCGAACAAGCGCCGATCCGTATCCGGCTGGGCAGCGAGCAACAGCTGATAACGCTCGACGCTGATGTTCTGCCAGTCCAGCACTTCGGCATGTTCCAGCACCAGCAGGATGAACACCCGCTGGATCGGCAGCAGCTGGTAATCCCAGGCCTTGTCCAGCCCCTGCATCACCAGCACCTGGGCACGGCGGTCGCCATCGAAGGCGCGCGGCGTGTCGCGGTGGATCATGCGCGGCAACTGATCGAGCAGCAACACCAGACCGAGCCAGCCCTGCGGGCTTTGCAGCCACTCATCGAGGCCACCGGCCAGCGCCTGTTCGACCAGGTCGCCGAAGCGCTCGCGCGCTTCGTCGTCGTGGTGCTTGCCGAACCACAAGGTGCTCTTCTCGTCAGCCACATCCTGGGGGCTGGTGCCCCAGCCAAACCACCACTCCAGCAACGGCTGCCAAGGTGCGAGCATGATTTACTCCTTGTGATAACCGGTAACGCGCTCGACTTCCTGCTTGGAGCCGAGGAACACTGCCACGCGCTGGTGCAGGCTCTCCGGCTGGATGTCGAGAATGCGCTGGCGACCGTCGGTGGAAGCACCGCCGGCCTGTTCGATGATGAAGGACATCGGGTTGGCTTCGTACATCAGACGCAGCTTGCCCGGCTTGGACGGCTCACGCGCGTCGCGCGGGTACATGAACAGGCCGCCACGGGTGAGGATGCGGTGCACATCGGCAACCATCGAGGCGATCCAGCGCATGTTGTAGTTCTTTTTCAGCGGACCGGTCTCACCGGCCAGCAGCTCGCCCACGTAGCGGGTCACCGGCTCTTCCCAGTGGCGCTGGTTGGACATGTTGATGGCGAACTCGGCGGTGGTTTCCGGTACCTGGATGTTCTCGTGAGTCAGCACGAAGCTGCCCAGCTCACGGTCCAGGGTGAAGCCCTTGACGCCGTTGCCCAGGGTCAGGATCAGCATGGTCTGCGGACCGTAGATCGCGTAACCGGCGGCAACCTGCTTGGTGCCCGGCTGCAGGAAGGCCTGCTCGTTGAGGCTTTCGTTCTGGCTCAGGTACTCGTTAGGGCAGCGCAGTACCGAGAAGATGGTACCGACCGAGACGTTGACGTCGATGTTCGACGAACCGTCCAGCGGGTCGAATACCAGCAGGTAGGCGCCTTTCGGGTACTTGCCCGGGATCTGGTAGGCATTGTCCATCTCTTCGGAAGCCATGCCGGCCAGGTGACCACCCCACTCGTTGGCTTCAAGCAGGATGTCGTTGGAGATCACGTCCAGTTTCTTCTGGACTTCGCCCTGCACGTTTTCGGTGCCCATGCTGCCCAGAACGCCGCCCAACGCGCCTTTGGAGACGTTGTGGCTGATTTCCTTGCACGCACGCGCCACCACTTCGATCAGGAAGCGCAGATCGGCAGGGGTACTGTTGCTGCGGGTCTGCTCAATCAAATAGCGACTCAGGGTAACGCGGGACATGTAAGGCTCCGAAGGAAGGGGGTAATAAAAACCCACGCAGTTTACAGGGAGAGTGAAGCGCTAGCGAGCAATCAGACACGCTTGGCCGATCAGACGGCACATCGGCCCGAGAGTTCACCCCCCGGGCCGGCCCTTGCAGCTTAGTCGAGGGCTTTCCAGATGTCGGTAGCGTACTCGCGGATGGTCCGGTCCGAGGAGAACCAACCCATGCGCGCCGTGTTGAGCACCGCCCTGCGCCACCACTGCCTGGGCTCGTGCCAGAGCTCTTCGACGCGCATTTGCGCTTCCCAGTAGGCGTCAAAATCGGCGCACACCAGAAAGCGATCGTAGGCCACCAGCGAGTCGATCAAGCCGACATAGCGGGCCGGGTCATCCGGTGAAAACACCCCGCCGCGAATGGCCTGGAGCACATCGTTGAGCCGATGGGAGGCACCGATCGCGGCACTCGCACCAAAGTCGCCGCTGCGCTTGCGCGCCTCCACCTGCTGGGAGGTCAGGCCGAAGATGAACATGTTCTCAATGCCGACCTGCTCGCACATCTCGACGTTGGCGCCGTCCAGGGTGCCGATGGTCAGCGCGCCGTTAAGACCGAACTTCATGTTGCTGGTGCCGGATGCCTCATAGCCGGCGGTAGAAATCTGCTCGGAAAGGTCGGCCGCCGGGATGATGCTCTCGGCCAGGCTGACGTTGTAGTTGGGCAGGAACACCACCTTGAGCAGGCCGCGCACGGTCGGGTCGTTGTTGACCACCTTGGCGATGTCGTTGGTCAGCTTGATGATCAGCTTGGCCTGGTGGTAGCTGGCCGCCGCCTTGCCGGCGAAGATCTTCACCCGTGGCGCCCAGCCGGCGCCGGGTTCCGCACGGATCGCCTGGTACAGCGCCACGGTGTGCAGCAGGTTGAGCAACTGGCGCTTGTATTCGTGGATGCGTTTGACCTGCACGTCGAACATCGCCTCGGGGTTGAGGGTGATGCCCAGGCGCTCCTGGATCAGGCTGGCCAGGGCCTTCTTGCTATGCAGGCGCTGGGCGGCGAACTGCTTGCAGAACGGGGCCTTGTCAGCAAAGGGATCAAGGTCGCGCAAGCGCCCTTGCGGGTCATCGAGCACATCGGCGCCTAATGCCTCGACCAGCATGCCGGTCAACTGCGGGTTGGCCTGGAACAGCCAGCGACGGAAGGTGATGCCGTTGGTCTTGTTGTTGATCCGCTCGGGGTAAAGCTTGTGCATTTCGGCAAACACGGTGCTGCGCATCAGCTTGCTGTGCAGCGCCGATACGCCGTTGACGCTGTGCGAGCCTAAAAACGCCAGGTTGCCCATGCGCACCCGGCGGCCATTGTCTTCCTCGATCAGCGACACCGCGCGCAGCACGTCGAAGTCGTGGATGCCCTTGGCGCGCAAGGCGTCGATATGAAAGGCATTGATCAGGTAGATGATCTGCATGTGCCGCGGCAGCATGCGTTCCATCAGGCCCACGGGCCAGGTTTCCAGGGCTTCGGGCAGCAGCGTGTGGTTGGTGTAGGCCAGGGTCTCGACGGTCAGTTGCCAGGCGGTGTCCCACGGTACTTCGTGCTGGTCGACGAGCAGGCGCATCAGCTCGGCAACGGCGATCGAGGGGTGGGTATCGTTGAGCTGGATCGCCGCCTGCTGCGGCAGGTTGAGCAGGCTGTCGTGCATGTTCAGGTGCCGGCGCAGCAGGTCCTGCAACGAGGCGGAAACGAAGAAGTATTCCTGGCGCAAGCGCAGCTCCTGGCCGGCCTCGGTGCTGTCAGCCGGGTATAGCACCCGCGAAATGCTTTCGGCGCGGGCCACCTCGGCGACAGCGCCAAGGTGGTCACCGGCATTGAAGCGCTCCAGGTGCAGCTCTTCCAGCGCCCGCGCCCGCCACAAGCGCAAGGTGTTGACGCTGGCCCCGCGCCAGCCGACCACCGGCGTGTCGTAGGCCACCGCCCGCACCGTCTCGGCCGGCCACCATACCTGGCGCTGCTGGCCAGCGGCGTCGTGCACGGTTTCGACGCTACCGCCGAAGCTGATCGGGTAGATCACCTCGGCCCGCTCGAACTCCCAGGGGTTGCCGAAATCCAGCCAGTTCTCGGTCTGTTCCTGCTGCCAGCCATCGACCACCGCCTGGCGGAACAAGCCGTGCTCGTAACGAATGCCATAACCGTGGGCGGCGATGCCAAGGGTCGACATGCTCTCCATGAAACAGGCCGCCAGGCGCCCCAGGCCACCGTTGCCCAGGGCCGCATCGGGCTCAAGCAGGCGGATGCGCTCAAGGTCGACGTTCAGCCCGCCCAGCGCCTCACGGGCGACATCCAGCAGGCCCAGGTTGCTCAGGCTGTCGTACAGCAGGCGGCCGATCAGGAATTCCAGCGACAGGTAATACACCCGCTTCTGGCTCTTGCGGTAGATCTGCCGGGTATGGTCCATCCAGTGATCGACCATGTGATCGCGGGCCGCCAGGGCAATGGCTTCGAACCAGTCGTGATCGAAGGCATGCTCCGGGTCCTTGCCGACCGCGTAGGTCAATTTATCCAGCACAGCGGTGCGAAAAGCGGCCACCTCTGCGTCACGAGCGAGCGGTTCCTGAGACATGCGACGTCCTCGGGCAAGTTGACGAATGCGGATGGAGATTTCTCAGCCTAGACCGTTCGACACAGAGGGGAAGCTCTGGTTCGCGACTTTCTTGCGGCCAGCGGCAAACAAACCCGGAATAAAGCGGCAAATGGTTGTTCACAATTTGATCAACTCCGGTATCATCGCGCGCCCACAAGACTCTTCTAGCCTGAGCCCGATGAAACCGACCCTGATTGCCGCCGCCGAAGTCGACCGACTGGAAACCTGGCAGAAGTACCAAAGCCATATGTGCGGAGGCTGCAACTCGACCTGCTGCACCTTGCCGACGGAAGTGAAAATCAAAGACCTGATCCGCATGGGCGTGGTGGATGAGTTCGAGGTGGGCGAGCCGCCGAAGAACATTGCCAAGCGTTTGCAGAAGGACGGGATCATCCAGCGCTTCAACCAGAAGTCGGGGATTTTCACCCTGGCGCAGATGAGCAACGACGATTGCCTGTACCTGGACCGTAAAAGTCGCATGTGCACCATTTACGAAAAGCGCCCGGACACCTGCCGCAACCATCCGCGGATCGGACCGCGTCCGGGGTATTGCGCGTACATCCCAAAACCTGCAGCACGCCGCTAAACGCATCGCGGGGCAAGCCCGCTCCCACAGGGTTGTACATGATCTTGTGGGAGCTGGCTTGCCAGCGATGAAGCCAACCCGGTTTCATGTCCCGCACAAACAAAAACGCCCCCGGTCTTGCGACCGGGGGCGTTTTCATTCAGCCGGAACTAAGACTCAGTTCTTGGCTTTCTTGGCAGCGCGGGTACGCTCGCCTTCGTCGAGGATCTTCTTGCGCAGACGGATCGACTTAGGAGTGACTTCGCACAGCTCGTCGTCCTGGATGAATTCCAGGGCCTGTTCCAGGGTGAAGCGAACAGGTGGAACCAGGGCGATGGTTTCGTCTTTACCCGAAGCACGCATGTTGTCGAGCTTCTTGCCCTTGGTAGGGTTGACGCCCAGGTCGTTGTCACGGCTGTTCAGACCAACGATCTGACCGTTGTAGATCTCCTGGCCGTGCTCGACGAACAGCTTGCCGCGCGCCTGCAGGGTTTCCAGGGAGTAGGTCAGGGCCTTGCCGGTTTCGACCGAAACCAGTACGCCGTTCTGACGGCCGGACATGTGGCCGGACTTCATCGGAGCGTAGCGATCGAAGATCGAGGTCAGGATGCCGGCACCGTTGGTCAGGGTCAGGAACTGGTTACGGAAACCGATCAGACCACGGGCTGGGATGTTGTATTCCAGGCGTACACGGCCCTTGCCATCCGGAACCATGTTGGTCAGGTCGCCTTTACGCAGACCCATTTCTTCCATGACCTTGCCCTGGGAATCTTCAGGGATGTCGATGGTGACGTTCTCGAACGGCTCGTGCTTGACGCCGTCGACTTCACGGATGATCACTTCCGGACGACCAACACCCATTTCGAAGCCTTCGCGACGCATGGTTTCGATCAGAACCGACAGGTGCAGCTCACCACGGCCGGAGACCTTGAACTTGTCAGCCGAGTCGCCTTCTTCAACGCGCAGTGCAACGTTGTACAGCAGCTCTTTGTCCAGACGTTCCTTGATGTTACGGGAAGTCACGAACTTGCCTTCTTTACCGCAGAACGGCGAGTCGTTGACCTGGAAGGTCATCGAAACGGTTGGTTCGTCAACGGTCAGCGGCTTCATCGCTTCGACTGCGTCCGGGGAGCACAGGGTGTCGGAGATGAACAGCTCGTCGAAACCGCTGATGCAGACGATGTCGCCAGCCAGGGCTTCTTCGACGTCAATGCGGTGCAGACCGTGGTGACCCATCAGCTTGAGGATACGACCGTTGCGCTTCTTGCCATTGACGTCGATAGCCACCACCGGGGTGTTTGGCTTGACGCGACCGCGAGCGATACGGCCAACACCGATAACACCCAGGAAGCTGTTGTAGTCCAGTGCCGAGATCTGCATCTGGAACGGGCCGTCACGGTCAACAGCAGGAGCCGGTACGTTGTCGACGATCGACTGGTACAGCGGGGTCATGTCTTCGGCCATTTCGGTGTGGTCCAGACCGGCAATGCCGTTCAGGGCCGAGGCGTAGACGACTTTGAAGTCCAGCTGTTCGTCGGTGGCACCGAGGTTGTCGAACAGGTCAAAGATCTGGTCCAGAACCCAGTCAGGACGCGCGCCTGGACGGTCGACCTTGTTGATGACCACGATTGGACGCAGGCCGGCTTCGAAAGCCTTCTTGGTCACGAAACGGGTTTGCGGCATAGGGCCGTCTTGAGCGTCGACCAGCAGCAGTACGGAGTCGACCATCGACATTACACGCTCAACCTCGCCACCGAAGTCGGCGTGGCCGGGGGTGTCGACGATGTTGATGTGGTAGCCGTTCCAGTTGATGGCGGTGTTTTTCGCCAGAATGGTAATACCGCGCTCTTTTTCCTGGTCGTTGGAGTCCATGACGCGCTCGTCGTTGAGCTCGTTACGCTCCAGGGTGCCGGACTGACGCAGGAGTTTGTCGACCAGGGTGGTTTTACCATGGTCAACGTGGGCGATGATGGCGATGTTACGCAGATTTTCGATCACGTGTGTATCTCGATCAGAGGATTCGGGTTGCCGCCCAGTCTAGGCGGCGAATATGAATGAATGGCGCTCAAACGGCCCGGTGGTCGGGAGGGCGATGGCGGATGCTCCCGCCATATAGCCCCGGCGTCTTATGTCGGACGATAAACGCGCACATTGGCATGTCCCTCACTGAGCAGATGATGGGCATGCAGGCGACTCATTACTCCCTTGTCGCAATACAGCAGGTACTGGCGCGTGGCATCCAGCTCCTTGAAGCGACTGTTCAGGGCGTAGAACGGCAAGGCCTTGACCTCGATGCCGTCCAGTTCCAGGGGCTGGTCTTCCTGGGCATCAGGGTGGCGAATGTCGATCACCACCTGCCCGGCCAGCGCCTGGCTGACTTCTTCGATCTGGATATCTTCGCTGAGTTCATCGATCACGTGATCGATGGAGATCAGGCGGGCGCGCTCCAGGGCACGCTCGAGCACCGCCATGTCGAACTGCTTCTCTTCATGCTCGAGGCGATGACGCTTGGCGCAGGTGGTCGGGTTTACCGAAATCACGCCGCAGTATTCAGGCATGTGCTTGGCGAACTCGGCGGTGCCGATCTGCTGGGCCAGGTCGATGATGTCCTGCTTGTGGCTGGCCAGCAGCGGGCGCAACACCAGCTTCTCGGTGGCCGAGTCGATCACCGCGAGGTTCGGCAGGGTCTGGCTCGACACCTGGGAGATGGCTTCACCGGTCACCAGGGCGTCGATCTGCAGGCGGTCGGCGATGTTGGTCGCCGCACGCAGCATCATGCGCTTGAGGGTCACGCCCATGTAGCTGTTGTCGACCTTGCCGAGGATTTCGCCGACCACTTCTTCGAACGGCACGCTGACGAACAGCACGCGCTGGCTGCTGCCGTACTTCTTCCACAGGTAGTGGGCAACTTCCATCACCCCCAGTTCGTGGGCGCGGCCGCCAAGGTTGAAGAAGCAGAAGTGGGTCATCAGGCCGCGGCGCATCATCTGGTAGGCGGCGACAGTGGAGTCGAAACCGCCGGACATCAGCACCAGGGTCTGCTCCAGCGCGCCCAGCGGGTAACCGCCGATGCCTTTGTGCTGGTTGTGGATGACGTACAGGCGCTTGTCGCGTACCTCGATGCGTACCTCGATTTCCGGCGTACGCAGGTCGATACCGGCGGCGCCGCACTGCTGGCGCAGCTGGCTGCCGACGTAGCGGTCGACGTCCATCGAGCTGAAATCGTGGTGGCCGCCGCGCTTGCAGCGTACGGCGAAGCGCTTGCCGGCCAGCAGGTGACCGAAGTGCTGCTTGCACTTGGCGACGATGTCGTCGAAATCACCCAGCGGGTATTCGTCGACCTGCAGGAAGTGGGCAATGCCCGGCATGCAGGTCAGACGCTCGGTCATCTCGCGCAGGACCTTCTCGTCCTCGATATGAGTGATCACTTCGAGGTTATCCCAGACACCGTTAACCGCGAGCGCAGGATCGAGGTCCTTGAGCACGTTGCGGATGTTGCGGGCCAGTTGACGGATGAAGCGCTTGCGAACCGGCCGGCTCTTGATGGTGATCTCTGGGAAGACTTTTACGATTAGTTTCATGAAAAACAGCGCGCGAGGTGCCGACTAAAAAAGTGGGGCGCGGATTATAGCGGAAATTGCTCAAGCTTTGAGCAACTTTTGTACAGAAGGTTTTCTGTGCGCCAAAATGGTGCATCATGCCCGATTAGCGCATCTTTAAAGTGCAGAAAAAAGCCGTGAATTTGCGAAATCGGCCGAAAACGCTTGGGTTTGGGGCAAAAATCCCAACTCGGGGCACTGGCATGCAATTTGCTCCCTTGTGAGGCAGGTTGCCTTGGCCGACTATTCGCGCCCGGCATCACCCAAATTAAAGGGCTGCACAGGCAAGCTCTACCCCACCCCGGAGGACACTATGTCGAAGTCGGTTCAACTCATCAAAGATCATGACGTTAAATGGATTGATCTGCGCTTCACTGACACCAAAGGCACTCAGCACCACGTGACCATGCCAGCTCGTGATGCGCTGGATGAAGATTTCTTCGAAGCCGGCAAGATGTTCGACGGTTCCTCCATCGCCGGCTGGAAAGGCATCGAAGCTTCCGACATGATCCTGATGCCGGACGACGCCTCCGCCGTGCTCGACCCGTTCACCGAAGAACCGACCCTGATCCTGGTCTGCGACATCATCGAACCGTCGACCATGCAAGGCTATGACCGCGACCCACGCGCCATCGCCCGCCGCGCCGAAGAGTACCTGAAGACCACCGGTATCGGTGACACCGTCTTCGTCGGTCCAGAGCCTGAATTCTTCATCTTCGACGAAGTGAAGTTCAAGTCCGATATCTCCGGCTCGATGTTCAAGATCTACTCCGAACAAGGCTCGTGGATGTCCGACCAGGACGTCGAAGGCGGCAACAAAGGCCACCGTCCGGGCGTCAAAGGCGGCTACTTCCCAGTACCTCCGTTCGACCACGACCACGAAATCCGTACTGCCATGTGCAACGCCATGGAAGAAATGGGCCTGGTCATCGAAGTGCACCACCACGAAGTGGCAACTGCCGGCCAGAACGAAATCGGCGTGCAGTTCAACACCCTGGTGAAGAAGGCTGACGAAGTTCAGACCCTCAAGTATTGCGTACACAACGTTGCCGACGCCTACGGCCGCACCGCGACCTTCATGCCTAAGCCGCTGTACGGCGACAACGGCTCGGGCATGCACGTGCACATGTCCATCTCCAAAGATGGCAAGAACACCTTCTCCGGCGAAGGCTATGCCGGCCTGTCCGACACCGCCCTGTACTTCATCGGCGGTATCATCAAGCACGGTAAAGCCCTGAACGGCTTCACCAACCCGGCTACCAACTCCTACAAGCGTCTGGTACCAGGCTTCGAAGCTCCGGTAATGCTGGCCTACTCGGCTCGCAACCGTTCCGCCTCGATCCGCATCCCTTACGTTTCCAGCCCGAAAGCCCGCCGTATCGAAGCGCGCTTCCCGGACCCGGCTGCCAACCCGTACCTGTGCTTCGCGGCACTGATGATGGCCGGCCTGGACGGTATCCAGAACAAGATCCACCCAGGCGATGCCGCCGACAAGAACCTGTACGACCTGCCGCCTGAAGAGGCGAAAGAGATCCCGCAGGTGTGCGGCAGCCTGAAAGAAGCCCTGGAAGAGCTGGACAAGGGCCGCGCGTTCCTGACCAAGGGCGGCGTGTTCTCCGATGACTTCATCGATGCCTACATCGCGCTGAAAAGCGAAGAAGAAATCAAGGTCCGCACCTTCGTACACCCACTGGAATACGAGCTGTACTACAGCTGCTAATCCGGTAACGCTCGCGCAAGCGGCGTAGTGCAAGAGAGGCCTCCTTCGGGAGGCCTTTTGTTTTTCTGACATTCTTATGCGCATTGGCCGACAGGAAAAAAGGCCAAAAAGCTGCACACTGCTCTTTTACCGCTTCGGACCCTCGCCATGCGTATGCCCCTGTTCGCCCTGCTCCTTGCGCCAACCTTGCTCCTGCAAGGGTGCGCCTCGACACCCGCACCGCCAGTTGCCCTGTCGCGCTTGCTCGATAGCGTGAATCAACGCCTGGATATCGCCGACGATGTCGCCCTGAACAAATGGGACTCGGGCCAGCCTGTAGAAGCGCCCGAGCGTGAGCAGCAGGTCATCGCCAATGCCCGCACCCAGGCCGTGCGCTTTGGTGTGGACGAGCACCGGGCAGGCGTGTTCTTCGCCGACCAGATCGAAGCCAACAAGCTGCTCCAGTACCGCGCACTTTCACGCTGGCATGCCGCAGGCAGCGCACCACAAACGCCACGGGTCGATCTGGGCAGCCAATTGCGCCCGCAACTGGATCGCCTGCAACGCACACTGCTGAGCCAACTGGCAGAGTTTGATCGCAACCGCCCGGCCCAATGCCAGGCGACCCTGGCCCAAGCCATCGCACAACAAGACAAAGACCCGCAGCAGTCCCTGGCCCTGATCCGCGCGACGACGCATTTGTGCTCGCCGCAGTAATCCTTCCTCTATGCTCTATATTGGTGCACGCATCTGCTTGCACCTGAGCAACTCAGCCCATTTTGGTTCGCGAAAAGTGCGACCTCAGGACTTTGTAGGCGTTTTTCGCGCAAATACAGGTCTTAATCCGGAAATTCCGCTTCTTTTCGGAGCCTTGGTTTGCTTTTTGCATTTTCTTTGTACCAGCGGATTACCAGCGCCCGCGACCTGGCCCTGTGCCGAGGTTGTATGAGCCAAAAGAGGTCAACGACGCCCCATGACCATTAGCGATGCACTGCACCGACTGCTACTGGACAACCTGACCACCGCCACCATCCTGCTCGACGCCGAACTGCGCCTTGAGTACATGAACCCGGCGGCGGAGATGCTCCTGGCCATCAGTGGCCAACGCAGCCACGGGCAATTCATCAGCGAACTGTTCACCGAATCGCCCGAGGCGCTCAACTCCCTGCGCCAGGCGGTGGAGCACGCGCACCCTTTCACCAAGCGCGAAGCCCAACTGACCTCGCTGACTGGCCAGACCCAGACCGTCGACTACGCGGTGACGCCGATCCTCAGCAAAGGCGCGACCCTGCTGTTGCTTGAAGTGCATCCGCGTGACCGCTTGCTGCGCATCACCAAGGAAGAGGCCCAGCTGTCCAAGCAGGAAACCACCAAGATGCTGGTGCGCGGCCTGGCCCACGAGATCAAGAACCCGCTCGGCGGCATTCGCGGCGCCGCCCAGCTGCTGGCCCGCGAGCTGCCGGAAGAAGGCCTGAAGGATTACACCAATGTGATCATTGAAGAGGCCGACCGCCTGCGCAACCTGGTCGACCGCATGCTCGGCTCGAACAAGCTGCCATCGCTGGCCCTGACCAACATCCATGAGGTGCTGGAGCGGGTCTGCAGCCTGGTCGAGGCCGAAACCCAGGGCGGCATCACCCTGGTGCGCGACTACGACCCGAGCCTGCCGGATGTGTTGATCGACCGCGAACAGATGATCCAGGCGGTGCTCAACATCGTGCGCAACGCCATGCAGGCCATCAGCGGCCAGAACGAACTGCGCCTGGGCCGCATCAGCCTGCGCACGCGAGCCATGCGCCAGTTCACCATCGGCCACACCCGTCATCGCCTGGTGGCCCGCATCGAGATCATCGACAACGGTCCCGGCATCCCTGCCGAGCTGCAGGAAACCATCTTCTACCCCATGGTCAGCGGCCGCCCGGACGGTACCGGGCTGGGCCTGGCCATAACCCAGAACATCATCAGCCAGCACCAGGGCCTGATCGAGTGTGACAGCCACCCTGGCCACACCACCTTCTCGATCTTCCTGCCGCTGGAACAAGGAGCCACCGCCTCATGAGCCGAAGTGAAACCGTCTGGATCGTCGACGATGATCGTTCCATCCGCTGGGTGCTGGAGAAGGCCTTGCAACAGGAAGGCATGACCACCCAGAGCTTCGACAGCGCCGACGGGGTCATGAGCCGCCTGGCCCGGCAGCAGCCGGACGTAATCATTTCCGACATCCGCATGCCTGGCGCCAGCGGCCTTGACCTGCTGGCGCAGATTCGCGAGCAGCACCCGCGCCTGCCGGTGATCATCATGACCGCCCATTCCGACCTGGACAGCGCGGTGGCGTCCTATCAGGGCGGTGCCTTCGAGTACCTGCCCAAACCGTTCGACGTCGATGAAGCGGTATCGCTGGTCAAGCGTGCCAACCAGCATGCCCAGGAGCAACAAGGCCTGGACGTGGCACCGAGCCTGACCCGCACCCCGGAAATCATCGGCGAAGCGCCGGCGATGCAGGAAGTGTTCCGCGCCATCGGCCGCCTGAGCCATTCCAACATCACTGTGCTGATCAACGGCGAGTCCGGTACCGGTAAAGAACTGGTCGCCCACGCCCTGCACCGCCACAGCCCGCGGGCGGCGTCGCCGTTCATCGCCCTGAACATGGCGGCGATCCCCAAGGACCTGATGGAGTCGGAACTGTTCGGCCATGAGAAAGGCGCCTTCACCGGCGCCGCCAACCTGCGCCGCGGCCGCTTCGAGCAAGCCGATGGCGGCACCCTGTTCCTCGACGAGATCGGCGACATGCCGGCCGACACCCAGACCCGCCTGCTGCGGGTGCTGGCCGATGGCGAGTTCTACCGGGTGGGCGGGCATGTGCCGGTCAAGGTCGATGTGCGGATCATCGCCGCCACCCACCAGAACCTGGAAACCCTGGTGCAGGCCGGCAAGTTCCGTGAAGACCTGTTCCACCGCCTGAACGTGATCCGCATCCACATCCCGCGCCTGGCCGATCGTCGCGAAGACATCCCGACCCTGGCCAGGCACTTCCTGGGTCGCGCAGCCCAGGAACTGGCCGTGGAGCCCAAACTGCTCAAGGCAGAAACCGAGGAATTCATCCGCAACCTGCCGTGGCCGGGCAACGTGCGTCAGCTGGAGAACACCTGCCGCTGGATCACGGTGATGGCCTCGGGGCGTGAAGTGCATATCGGCGACCTGCCACCCGAGCTGCTCAACCTGCCGCAAGACGCGGCGCCGGTGACCAACTGGGAACAGGCCCTGCGCCAATGGGCCGACCAGGCCCTGGCCCGTGGCCAATCGAGCCTGCTCGACAGCGCCGTACCGAGCTTCGAGCGGATCATGATCGAGACCGCGCTCAAGCACACCGCAGGCCGCCGCCGCGATGCCGCCGTGCTGCTGGGCTGGGGCCGCAACACCCTGACGCGCAAGATCAAGGAGTTGGGGATGAAGGTCGATGGCGGCGATGAGGACGGTGACGACGAGGCCTGACCTGTGGGAGCTGGCTTGCCAGCGATCGAGCGCGAAGCGGTCGCCCGGCCTGTAGAGAATGCACAGACTGCAGTGACCTCATCGCTGGCAAGCCAGCTCCCACAAGATTGCAATTTGCCCCATTGATGCACCGACCCCGCTATCGGTGCACCGCCTGAAGGCACAAATCCCCGGCAAAACCCTGCCTAACCCCGTAAACCCGCCATTTTGCGCACTGCAACAAAACTGGCACACACCCTGCATTAGTATCAGTACTTCCAGTTTTGGGGACCTTGGTACAGGCAGGCCGGGGAATCCCCTCTTTTATTCGCGCAGCCTCACCTGCACCCGCCAGCGTTCGCCCTCCTCTGCACCGGCCCATTCGCCGTGCAGGGGGCGGGCCGCGACCAGGGTCACCAGCAAGCCACCATCACTGTTCTGCACCCGCCAGCTCACCGGCTTGCCCTGCAACTGCAACTGACCGCGTGCAGCCCTGCCCTCGGCCTCGAACAGCAGCGTCAGGGTGCCTTCGACCTCTTCGCCGTGCAGCTTGGGTTCTTCGTTGAACCACAGGTTCAAGCCGGCCTCGACCACCTCGATCTGCTCCAGCACCCGCGGTTCGGGCGCGGTCAGGCGACCGATCATCAGCCCCACCAGCATGCCGAACAGCGCCAGGGAAAACAGCACGCGCGGCCATAGCTGCGAACGCGGGTCCGGTTCAGGAGTAGAATACTCGCCATCTTTATGTTCGGAGCCGTGCATGTTTCACGTCATCCTCTTTCAACCAGAGATTCCGCCGAATACCGGCAACATCATCAGACTGTGCGCCAACAGCGGCTGCCACCTGCACCTGATCGAGCCGATCGGCTTCGAGCTGGACGACAAGCGCTTGCGCCGGGCCGGTCTGGACTACCACGAGTATGCCACGCTCAAGCGCCACGCAGACCTGCCCAGCTGCCTGGAAAGCCTAGGCCAGCCACGGCTGTTCGCGTTCACCACGAAAGCCTCGCACCCCTACCACGAAACTGCTTTCCAGCCGGGTGACGCCTTTCTGTTCGGCCCGGAAAGCCGTGGCCTGCCCGCCGAGGTGCTGGACAGCCTGCCCGCCGAGCAACGCCTGCGCCTGCCGATGCGTCCGGGTTGCCGCAGCTTGAACCTGTCCAACACGGTGGCGGTGACGGTGTATGAGGCGTGGCGCCAGCAGGGGTTTGCCTGAGGAATCAAACCGCAGAACAGCGCCGCTCCCACAGTGTTCGCGACAATCCCCAAGAAAAAAGCGCCCATCAGGGCGCTTTTTGCTACATCGCAACAGGCTTATTGCAGCGAAGGGGCTTCGCCAGCTTCCTGCATGCGTTGCATTTCCTGAGCGTACAGGGCGTCGAAGTTGACCGGCGAGAGCATCAGTGCCGGGAACGAACCACGGGTCACCAGGCTGTCCAGCGCTTCACGGGCGTACGGGAACAGGATGTTCGGGCAGAACGCGCCCAGGGTGTGGCTCATCGATGCCGGGTCGAGGTTCTTGATCAGGAAGATACCGGCCTGCTGCACTTCAGCGATGAAGGCTACTTCGTCGCCGTTCTTCACGGTCACCGACAGGGTCAGCACGACTTCGTGGAAGTCGCCTTCCAGGCCTTTCTGCTTGGTGTTCAGGTCCAGGGCAACGCTCGGTTCCCACTGCTGACGGAAGATCGCCGGGCTTTTGGGCGCTTCGAACGACAGGTCGCGCACGTAGATGCGCTGCAGGGAGAACTGCGGCGTGTTGTCGTCGGCTGCGGCTGCGGCGTCGTTGTTCTGTTGATCAGTCATGACAGATCCTTCTTTCCAGAGTCTTTAATGGGTTTCTGATTCAGGCCTTGAGCAGCGCGTCGAGCTTGCCGGCGCGCTCCAGGGCATACAGGTCGTCGCAACCGCCGACGTGGGTGGAGCCGATCCAGATCTGCGGCACCGAGGTACGGCCGGCCTTCTGGCTCATTTCGGCGCGCACCTGAGGCTTGCCATCGACCTTGATCTCTTCGAAGGCCACGCCTTTGCTTTCGAGCAGGTATTTTGCCCGCGAGCAGTAAGGGCAGTAATCGCTGGAGTAGACGATGACGTTGCTCATATCACTTCACCAGCGGCAGGTTATCGGCCTTCCAGCTCGACACGCCACCCGACAGCTTGGCAGCGGTGAAGCCGGCCTTGAGCAGTTCGCGCGCGGTGGTGCCGGCGTGCTGGCCCATGGCGTCGACGATGATCAGGGTCTTGTTGGCCTTGTGCTTTTCCAGCTCGCCGATGCGCGCGGCAACCTTGTCCTGGGGAATATTCACGGCGCCAACGATATGGCCGGCGGCGTAGTCCTTGCTCGAACGGATGTCGATCACCAGGCCCTTGTCGGCGTTGACCAGCGCGGTCAGTTCGCCAGTGCTGAGGCTGCGGCCGCCCTTGCGTGCTTCGGTGACGATCAGCAAAACCAGCAGAACGACGAAGATACCGACCAGCAGATAGTGATTTGTTGCGAATTCAATCAGGTGAGCAACCATCGGAGGGTGTTCCAGGCCATTAAAAATGTTGGCCAGTATACACAGCCCCCAAGGTCGGCCAAAGCCCGCCGGGCAGGGTTATCGCCAGTAATTCTCATTACCGGGCTGCAGCCCGTCGGCCCGCGCTGCCGGGCCTGCAAGGTTAATTCGTCATTGCTGGCCAATTTGCCCTAAAATGCGTGCCTTTATCATCTGAACAACCGTGAGTGTGGGATTGATGACGAGCACGCCAAAACCCTTGGTCCTGATCATCCTGGATGGTTTCGGTCACAGCGAAAGCCACGAATACAACGCCATCTATTCGGCCAATACGCCGGTCTATGATCGCCTGCGCGCTACCCAGCCGCACGGCTTGATCTCCGGCTCCGGCATGGATGTCGGCCTGCCGGACGGGCAAATGGGCAACTCCGAGGTCGGCCACATGAACCTCGGCGCCGGCCGCGTGGTGTACCAGGACTTCACCCGGGTGACCAAGGCGATCAAGGACGGCGAGTTCTTCGAAAACCCGGTGCTGTGTGGCGCGGTCGACAAGGCTGTCGGTGCCGGCAAGGCCGTGCACATCCTTGGCCTGCTCTCCGATGGCGGCGTGCACAGCCACCAGGACCACCTGGTGGCCATGGCCGAGCTTGCCGCCAAGCGCGGTGCCGAGAAAATCTACCTGCACGCGTTCCTCGACGGCCGCGACACCCCGCCAAAAAGCGCGCAATCCTCGATCGAGTTGCTCGATGCCGCCTTCGCCAAGCTCGGCAAAGGCCGCATCGCCAGCTTGATCGGCCGCTACTACGCCATGGACCGCGACAACCGCTGGGACCGTGTATCGGCAGCCTACAACCTGATCGTCGACAGCAGCGCCGAATTCAGCGCCGACACGGCCCTGGCCGGCCTTGAAGCCGCCTATGCCCGCGACGAGAGCGACGAATTCGTCAAGGCCACGCGCATTGGCGAGGCGGTCAAGGTCGAAGACGGCGACGCAGTGATCTTCATGAACTTCCGCGCCGACCGCGCCCGCGAACTGTCGCGGGTGTTCGTCGAGCCCGAGTTCAACGAATTCCCACGTGCACGCCTGCCCAAACTGGCCGCCTACATCGGCCTGACCCAATACTCGGCGAAAATCCCGGCCCCGGCCGCATTCGCCCCGGGCAGCCTGAACAACGTGCTCGGCGAATACCTGGCGAAAAACGGCAAGACCCAGCTGCGCATCGCCGAAACCGAGAAATACGCCCACGTCACCTTCTTCTTCTCCGGTGGCCGTGAAGAGCCCTTCGAAGGCGAAGAACGCATCCTCATCCCGTCGCCAAAGGTCGCCACCTATGACCTGCAGCCGGAAATGAGCGCGCCGGAGGTCACCGACCGCATCGTCGAAGCCATCGAGCAGCAGCGCTATGACGTGATCGTGGTCAACTACGCCAACGGCGACATGGTCGGCCACAGCGGCGTGTTCGAGGCCGCAGTCAAGGCCGTCGAGGCGCTGGACCTGTGCGTCGGGCGCATCGTCGAGGCGCTGGACAAGGTCGGCGGCGAAGCGCTGATCACCGCCGACCACGGCAACGTCGAGCAGATGGAAGACGAATGCACCGGCCAGGCGCACACCGCGCACACCACCGAGCCGGTACCGTTCATCTATGTTGGCAAGCGCAAAGTGCAGGTCCGCGAAGGCGGCGTGCTGGCCGACGTGGCGCCCACCATGCTCAAGCTGCTGGGCCTGGAAAAACCGGCAGAAATGACCGGCTCGTCGATTCTGATCGACGGCTAAAGCCGCTAAAGACAAGCTACAAGCCGCAAGAAAGAGCCCATTCACCCGTTTTTCTTGCCGCTTGTAGCTTGCCGCTTGCAGCTAAAGCCGTTTTTTTTGCAGCCTATGGCGGGCATACTAGGCCAGTCTCTATGCCTGGTGCCGCCCACCCCATGTTTCGCGCCCTGATCCTACTCGCCCTGTCTTGCCTGCTCAGCCCGGCTTTCGCCGATGAGCGCGCGCAAACCCAGCAACAACTGGACGCCACGCGCCAGGACATTACCGAGCTGAAAAAGATGCTTGGCAAGTTGCAGGAGGAAAAATCCGGTGTGCAGAAAGACCTGCGCTCAACCGAAACCGACATCGGCAAGCTGGAAAAGCAGGTGGAGGCCCTGCAACTCGAACTAAAAAAGACGGAAGGCGAACTGGAGCGCCTTGATACCGAGAAAAAAAAACTCCAGAGCGCCCGCATTGAACAGCAACGACTGATCGCCATCCAGGCCCGTTCGGCCTACCAGAATGGCCGCGAGGAATACCTGAAACTGCTGCTCAACCAGCAGAATCCGGAAAAATTCGCCCGCACCCTGACTTATTACGATTACCTGAGCCAGGCGCGCCTGACCCAGTTGCGCAACTTCAACGAGACCTTGCGCCAGCTGGCCAACGTCGAGAAAGACATCAGCCTGCAACAAGCGCAGCTGCTGGCCCAGCAAGGCACCCTCGACAGCCAGCGCCAGGAGCTGGAAAAAGTCCGTACCGAGCGTAAAGAGGTGCTGGCCAAGCTCAACAATGACGTCAAGGCCCGCGACCAGAAGCTGCAGGCCCGTGAGCAGGACCAGGCCGACCTGAGCAAAGTGCTCAAGACCATCGAGGAAACCCTCGCCCGCCAGGCCCGTGAAGCCGAGGAAGCGCGGCAGAAGGCCCTGCTCGCCGCCCAGGAAGCGGAAAAACAACGCCAGCGCGAAGCCCTGGCCGCCAGCAACAGCGACGCGCCGAAGAAGCCCAAGGCTATTCCCGGCCCGCTGGTCTCCAGCAGTGGCGAAACCTTCGGTGGGGCTTTTTCTGCCGCACGGGGAAAACTTCCATGGCCTGTCAATGGTCGATTGCTGGCACGCTTTGGCGAAACCCGCGGCGATGACTCGCGAGCCAAGTGGGACGGGGTGATGATCAGCGCCTCCCAGGGCAGCCAGGTGCGCGCCGTGCATGGCGGCCGGGTGGTATTTGCCGACTGGTTGCGCGGCGCTGGACTTCTGGTCATTCTCGACCATGGTAATGGTTACCTGAGCCTGTACGGCCATAACCAGAGCCTGCTCAAGAGCGCCGGCGATGTGGTCAAGGCCGGTGAGGCCATCTCCACCGTCGGCAACAGCGGCGGCCAGAACAGCTCGGGGCTGTATTTCGCCATCCGCCAGCAGGGGCGCCCCAGCGACCCCGCACAATGGTGTCGTGCCCAGGGATAGGCAACACCCCCTATTTGACGGCGTAGCGCAACTTCGGGCTGCGCCGATGCTCTACGGAGCGCTACCAGGATCAGGAGTTCGTTCGACATGCTGCACTCGCCTCGCCTCACCTCGCTGGCCCTGACCATCGCCATGGTCATCGGCGCGCCCCTGGCCCTTGCGGCCGAGCCGGCCAAGCCCGCCGCGATTCCAGCGACAACGGTCTCGGCACCGTCGGCCAAGGCACCGCTGCCGCTGGAAGAGCTGCGCACCTTCGCCGAGGTCATGGACCGCATCAAGGCCGCGTATGTCGAACCGGTAGACGACAAGACCCTGCTGGAAAACGCCATCAAGGGCATGCTCAGCAACCTTGATCCGCACTCGGCCTATCTCGGCCCGGAAGACTTCCTCGAGCTGCAAGAGAGCACCAGCGGTGAGTTCGGCGGCCTGGGCATCGAAGTGGGCATGGAAGACGGCTTCATCAAGGTGGTCTCGCCGATCGACGAGACCCCGGCCTCGCGCGCCGGTATCGAAGCCGGTGACCTGATCGTCAAGATCAACGGCCAACCGACCCGTGGCCAGACCATGACCGAAGCAGTCGACAAGATGCGCGGCAAGGTCGGCGAGAAAATCACCCTGACCCTGGTGCGCGACGGCGGCAACCCGTTCGATGTAACCCTTGCCCGCGCGGTCATCCAGGTCAAGAGCGTCAAGAGCCAGATGCTCGAAGACGGCTACGGTTACATCCGCATCACCCAGTTCCAGGTCAAGACCGGCGAAGAAGTCGGCAAAGCCCTGGCCAAGCTGCGCAAGGACAACGGCAAGAAGATGCGCGGCCTGGTCCTGGACCTGCGCAATAACCCCGGTGGCGTCCTGCAATCGGCCGTGGAAGTGGCCGACCACTTCCTGACCAAGGGCCTGATCGTCTACACCAAGGGCCGCATCGCCAATTCCGAGCTGCGCTTCTCCGCTGACCCGGCCGACGCCAGTGAAGGCGTGCCATTGGTGGTGCTGATCAACGGCGGCAGCGCCTCGGCCTCGGAAATTGTCGCCGGCGCCCTGCAAGACCAGAAACGCGGTGTGCTGATGGGCACCGACAGCTTCGGCAAAGGCTCGGTGCAAACCGTGCTGCCGCTGAACAACGACCGCGCATTGAAGATCACCACGGCGCTGTACTTCACCCCCAACGGCCGTTCGATCCAGGCCCAGGGCATCGTTCCGGATATCGAGGTGCGCCGCGCCAAGATCACCGCCGAGCAGGACAGCGAGAACTTCAAGGAAGCCGACCTGCAGGGTCACCTGGGCAACGGCAACGGCGGCGCCGACCGTCCGTCGGGCAAGGGCGGCGGCGCCAAGCCTCGCCCACAGGATGATGATTACCAGCTCAGCCAGGCCTTGAGCCTGCTCAAGGGCCTGAGCATCACCCAGGGTAAATAAGGCCAGTTGATGCGTTACCTGCTGTTGGCCCTGTTGTACCTGATGAGCGGTGTCGCCCTGGCGGCGCCGACTCAACCGGGCAAGGCCTACCTGACGCTGATCATCGACGACCTGGGCCAGAACCCTGCGCGCGATTCACGCACCCTGGCCCTGCCCGGCCCGGTGACCCTGGCGATCATGCCCGACACCCCGCATGCCACGGCGTTCGCCCGCCAGGCCCACCGCGCCGGCAAGACGGTGATCCTGCACATGCCCATGGACCCGGCCACCGGCCCCTACGCCTGGCACCCCGGCACGCCGCTGCCGGAACTGGAGCGGCGGCTGAACGCAGCGCTCGACAAAGTGCCCTACGCCGTTGGCATCAACAACCACATGGGCAGCCGCATGACCGCGGAGCCTGCGGCCATGGCCTGGTTGATGGGCGAGCTGCAGCGCCGCGGCCTGTTCTTTGTCGACAGCCGCACCAGCGCCGCCACGGTTGCTGCCAAATCAGCGCAGAACATCAACCTGGCCAGTGTGTCGCGGGATGTATTCCTGGACGATGTACGCACCACCGAAGCCATTGCCGGCCAGCTGCAACAGGGCATTGCCCTGGCGCGCAAGCAAGGTTCGGCAGTGCTGATCGGCCATCCTTATCCACAGACCCTGGAAGTGCTCGAGCGCGAACTGCCCAAGCTCAAGGCCCAGGGCATCGAATGGATAGAAATTCAGCAGATGATCGCCGAGCGCAGCAATCGCGCGATGTCCGGCCACGGGCGCAACGGTATTTACAGGTAGCGGGCGAACGTCGCCTCGACAAAACCGTCACTGCGCATCTGCTCCAGCGCCTGCTGCAGCTTGTTCACCACCTCGTCCGGCACTTCACGGTTGAGCGCCAGGTACAGCTCGGCGCCGTGAAAACGCAGCACCGTCTTGAGCTTGCTCACCCCCACCTGGCACGCCAGGTAGCGACCGGCCGGGTCGCCGCTGGCCCACAGGTCGATTTCGCCGTTCAGCAGTTTTTTCGCGTTGTCGCGGTCGCGCAGCACCAACACCGGGTTCAGGCCTTGCTTGGCCAGGTATTCGGCAATCGCATCCCCTTTATAAGCCCCGATACGATAACGCTTGGCTTCCTGCAGGCTGCTCAAGGCAATCGGGCTGCCCTCGGGGGCCAGCAAAATCCAGTCATCCGGCCCCAGCGGCCCGACCCACTTGAACAGCTTTTCCCGCTCGGGCTGGCGAGCCATGACGAAAACGCCGTAGCCGGGGGTTTGCAGGGCCTGCTCGTAGATGCGCTGCCAGGGGAAGCGCAGGGTCATGCTGTAGGGCACCTTGGCGCGCTTGAACATCTCGCGCACCAGGTCGGCGGCAATGCCATTGATGCCATCGTCGCGGGCAAAGCTCTTGCCGCTGATGGCCATGTTGTAGGGCGGGAAGTTTTCGGTGAGCAGCACCACAGGCTCGCTCGCGCGGGCGAGATAGCTGAACGACAGGCAGCTGCACAACAACAGGACAAGACGCTTGAACATGGTGGCACCGGGCTCCTTGGCAACGCCAAGAGTGCCGGGGCCTAGTGCGCCTGTCCAGCATGGCGCTCACTATCTATGTACCACACGCCGGTAGCGCGGCTTGCGAACACTTGCGCAGGCATACACAAGGAGGTTCACCATGCGCACGTTTTCCCGTCACTACCTGGGTGCCGCACTGGCGTGTTTAGCCTTGCAGGCAACCGCCGCGGACTATGGTCAAGGCCTGGCCGATCAGGCAGGCCCCGTCACCCTCGACAACGCCAACAACCAGAACGCTCACTGGAGCGGCATCGGCCGAATGTCCGCCGGATGTATCGGCACCCTGATTGATACCCGGGACCCCTGGACCGACAACAACGGGCCAGCCTACATAATTACTAACGGGCATTGCGCCAATGCAAAAAATGGCACGATTACTCATGACCAGCCAATAACCGGCACCATAGCCTTCAACTACTTCGCAGACACTGCCAGCAAACGCCAGGTCGTGGCCCTCAAGCGTCTGGTATGGAGCAGTATCCAGGGTGTCGACCTTGCGCTGCTGGAGCTTGACGCACCACTCAGGGCAGTCATGGAAACAGGCATCGTACCACTGAAAATAGACCCTCCCACTCCCGTTGGCAGCCCGATCCTGGTGGTCGGCGACCCCATCAATCCCGGCCTTGGATTACGCTTGAGCACCTGCACCATGCAAAAAGCCGACGCCCATGTCGAGCGCCCATGGGTGTGGCGCAACATTCTGCGTAATCAGTGCGCGGGAATGGATGACGGGGCCTCTGGCAGCCCCATCCTCAACCGCGCCAACAATAATATTGTCGGTCTGATCAACAGCACTTCATTCAGGTCATACAGACCATCGGCGTCAGAGGGGCAAAACTATGGCGTACCTATTACGCGCTTGTTTCGTTGCGGCATGGGCGGGCGAGCGGACTTAACCTTGGACGGCTGCGACCTGCTGCCGGGCTTCGCACTGGAGCAGCAGAATCCTAATGCATTCCAGCGTGTACACAAGATCGCTACAGCTGAGGACGGCAGCCCGCAGGTACCGTCATGGAATTATGAATTTATCATCGACACGCAGTTTTACCGTTACAAGACAACCCGGGATGCCCTGCAATGCGAGAACCCGGCTCATTACAGCGACACCCTGCCTGGGCCACGGGCCAAGATCGAAGATACTGTTGGCCCGGAGCCCGGGAGGCACTTTCTGTGTATCGTCGGCGTCGAGTCACCTGAGCAATCGGCCTCGCGCGCGCTAATGGCGAACAGCATGAGCGTAGCCGTTGACCTGTTCGAGCAAGCCCCGGTACCAGAACCGTCCGTACTGATCGAGCCTCGGCGCTCCGGTGATATCAAAGTCACCTGGACCCTCGACCCACCCCATCTGGACACCTATCGGGCAAAGCGCGGCCCGATTGCCGGTACCGACTGTGCCGATGAGCGGGGCTACACGACTTTTTTCGGTAACCGCTCCGTCGTGTTCAAGGCGAACAAACTCCCGCAAAAACTCTGTACCTATTCGCAAGACATCATCAAACAACGCTCGCCTGTTCGCACCGACCTGCTGCCAGCCCCTGCCGCCGGCTGACAGCCGTCCATGAAAAAGGGCCCTGTTCCTGCGAACAGAGCCCTTCGGGTCCATCAGCCGTTATCAGCTATAGACACGCCCCAGCAACTGGCGGTGGCTTTCGAACTGATCGAGCACATCACGGGTGATCTGCTCCGGGGTGAAGCCCATCAGGTCGTATTCCTGGCTGCCGTTGTGCAGGTAGACCTCGGCGCGGTAGAAGCGCTGGCGCACTTCCGACTCGCCTTCTACCGGCGCTTCGCTCGGCGCGGCCAGGTAACCGTCCAGGCTTACTTCGTAAACGAACGGGTTGCCTTCTTCCATGTCGATGCGCAGGCCCATGGCCGAGCGCGACTGGCCGACCCGGGTCTGCACCTGGAAGCCCAGGGTCTGCAGCTGCGCGGCTGCTTCCTTGAGCGCCGGGCTGACGCGTTTGTCCATGAAGCGCTGAACGATCGCCTGGGTCGGCTGCAGGTCCAGCTGGCTCAGGCGCTCGCTGAAACCGCGACGACCACGGGCAGCCAGTTCGGCTTGCTCCTGCTCGACCTGGCTGTCCTGTTTCATCGCCTTGTACAGGCCGAACATGAACAGCACCAGCACCACCGAGAACGGTAGCCCCGCCAGCACCACCATGGTCTGCATGGCCTGGAAGTTACCGGCCAGAAGCAAACCGATGGTGACCACGGTAATGATCGCCGACCAGAGGATACGCAGCCAGTTCGGCGCATCTTCATCGACATGGCCGCCTTTGCAGGAAAGGTTGGCCATCATCACCGCGCCGGAGTCGGCTGGGGTCAGGAACAGCACGAAGCCTACGAAGATCGCCACACCGACTACGATCTTGGCGAACGGATAGTGCTCGAGCAGCTGGTAGATCGACATCGCCGGCTGCTCCAGCGCTGTTCGCCCGAGCTCCACCGCGCCCTGGTTCATTACCAGGTCCAGCGCCGAGTTGCCGAAGATCGACAGCCAGGCCAGGGTGAAGCCCAGCGGGATCAGCAGCACGCCAGCGACCAGTTCGCGCACGGTACGACCGCGGGAGATACGGGCAATGAACATGCCGACGAACGGGCCCCAGGAAATCCACCAGGCCCAATAGAACACGGTCCACAGGCCCAGCCAGCGCTCGGACTTGGCACTGTCGCCCTCATAGACGTACAGGTCGAAAGTCTTCAGCACCGCGCCATTGAGGTAGTCGCCGATGTTCTGCACGAAGCTGTTGAGCAGGTGCAGGGTCGGGCCGTTGAGCAGCACGAACAGCAGCAAGCCGCTGAACAGGATGATGTTCAGGTTGGACAGGCGGCGGATGCCGTTCTCCACACCCGAAACAGCGGCGATGGTCGCCACGGTGCTCATCACCAGGATCACGATCAGCAGGTTGGTGTCGCTGTGCTGCATGCCGAACAGGTACTCAAGGCCCGAGGACACCTGCATCGAACCGATCCCCAGGTTGGTCACCAGGCCCAGCAGGGTCACGAACATGCCGAAGATGTCGACGGTGTGGCCCGCGGCACCCTTGACCCAACGCTCGCCGACCAGCGGGTACAGCGCCGAGCGCAGTGCCAGCGGCTGGTTGTGGCGGTAGGCGAAGTAGGCCACGGCCAGGCCGACCAGGGCATAGATTGCCCAGCCATGCAGACCCCAGTGCAGGAAGGTCAGCTGCAGGCCTTCACGGGCCGATTGCAGGCTGGCCGACGCGCCTTCAGGCGGGTTGAAGTAGTGATCCAGCGGCTCGGACGCGCCGAAGTACAGCAGCGAGATACCGATACCGGAGGAGAACAGCATCCCGGCCCAGGCACCGTAGCTGAAGTCCGGCTTGTCATCCTTGCCGCCAAGCTTGAGCTTGCCGAAATTGGAGAAGGCCAGAACGATGACGAACAGCAGGTAGCCGCCAATCACCAGCATGTAGTACCAGCCGAAGCTGCGCGACAACCAGGCCTGGGCCTCGTTCAGCACGCGGCCGGCGGTTTCGGGAACTGCGATCAGCAAGGCAGTCAACAGCAGGATCAACAACGTCGAGGTGAAGAACACCACGCTGTTGACCCGGACCCTCTCGGCAGGGGTCTTGATTAGGGAGGCAGAACTCATTGCACATAGGCTCCGGGCAGTGCGAGAGAAACACGAAACAACCGTTACCCGAGCAAATGGTGCAATAGCCCCACTGCTCCAGGTGTTATAAAAGCACCTTGAAAAAACCGTGATCCCGAATCGATTGCGTTGAAAAAAACAGGCCGAAAACCCCGTCCCGAGGGTTGGCCGCGCGGTGCTATACCGTTCGGCAGATCTGTTCAACGCGCCGTTTACACCCGTCAACACCTTGTATTCCGGGGGTTCCACGTCTTTTTGGGGTGCCAATTTGTGCAAGCCGCAGGTAGGAAAAACCTGTCAATTGCACAGATTGTCGCAGAGCTTATTCTTTGTTGATTGAACGTTCAATCAAAACAAAATAGACTGGCCTTCGCCGAGGCAGCCGCTCGTCGACTGCTCGCAGGCCTGAGGAGATTTGCAAGATGCCCAAGGTCGGTATGCAACCCATCCGCCGTCAGCAGTTGATCGAAGCCACATTGATGGCCATCGACCAGGTCGGCATGGGTGACGCCAGCATTGCGCTGATCGCCCGTTTGGCCGGTGTGTCGAATGGCATCATCAGTCACTACTTTCAGGACAAGAACGGCCTGATCGCAGCGACCATGCGGTACTTGATGAGCGTGCTGAACGAGAACGTCGTCGCCAACCGGCAGGCGCTCAAGGACACCAGCCCGCGCGCCCACCTGCAGGTGATTATCGAAGGCAACTTCGACGCCAGCCAGGTCAACGGCCCGGCAATGAAAACCTGGTTGGCCTTCTGGGCTTCCAGCATGCACCAGCCGTCTTTGCACAGGTTGCAGCGGATCAACGATCACCGCTTGTATTCCAACCTGTGCTGCCAGTTCCGCCGCGTCCTGCCGCTGCCTGATGCACGCACCGCGGCCCGTGGCCTGGCAGCGTTGATCGACGGTCTGTGGCTGCGCGGTGCGCTGTCCGGAGACGCGTTCGACACCGACCAGGCGAAACAAATCGCTTACGAATACATGGATCTACAACTGGCTAAACAGACGAGCCCGGACACGCAAAACCAGGCCTCTGAACCACCGCGCGTCGCGATTGCCAAACAAGCAGGAGCGCTGCACGGATAGCCAAACACACATATGCACTTGCGAGGACACTATGGCCCGTTTCGAACTGCAAAAACTCTACATTGATGGTGGTTATGTCGACGCTTCCAGCGACGCTACCTTCGACGCCATCAACCCGGCCAACGGCGAAGTCCTCGCCCAGGTGCAACGCGCTACCGAAGCCGACGTCGAGCGCGCTGTAGAAAGCGCCGAACGTGGCCAGAAAATCTGGGCCGCCATGACCGCCATGCAGCGTTCGCGCATCCTGCGCCGCGCCGTCGACATCCTGCGTGAGCGCAACGATGAGCTGGCCGCCCTGGAAACCCTGGACACCGGCAAGTCCTACTCCGAAACCCGCTACGTCGACATCGTCACCGGCGCCGACGTGCTGGAATACTACGCAGGCCTGGTACCGGCCATCGAAGGCGAGCAGATCCCGCTGCGCGACAGCTCGTTCGTCTACACCCGCCGCGAGCCGCTGGGCGTGACCGCCGGTATCGGCGCCTGGAACTACCCGATCCAGATCGCCCTGTGGAAATCCGCACCTGCCCTGGCGGCCGGTAACGCGATGATCTTCAAGCCGAGCGAAGTCACCTCGCTGACCACCCTGAAACTGGCCGAGATCTACACCGAAGCCGGCCTGCCGGACGGCGTGTTCAACGTTCTGACCGGCAGCGGCCGCGAAGTCGGCACCTGGCTGACCGAGCACCCGCGCATCGAGAAAATCTCCTTCACCGGCGGCACCACCACCGGCAAGAAGGTCATGGCCAGCGCCTCGAGCTCGACGCTCAAGGAAGTCACCATGGAACTGGGCGGCAAGTCGCCGCTGATCATCTGCGACGACGCCGACCTCGATCGCGCCGCCGACATCGCCATGATGGCCAACTTCTACAGCTCGGGTCAGGTCTGCACCAACGGCACCCGCGTATTCGTCCCTGCCTCGATGAAAGCGGCTTTCGAAGCCAAGATCGCCGAGCGCGTTGCCCGCATCCGCGTTGGCAACCCTGAAGACGAAAACACCAACTTCGGCCCGCTGGTCAGCTTCGCCCACATGGAAAGCGTGCTGGGCTACATCGCCAAGGGCAAGGAAGAAGGTGCACGCGTTCTGTGCGGCGGCGAGCGTCTGACCGAAGGCGAACTGGCCAAGGGCGCGTTCGTGGCACCTACCGTGTTCACCGACTGCCGTGACGACATGACCATCGTCAAGGAAGAGATCTTCGGCCCAGTGATGAGCATCCTCTCCTACGAGAGCGAAGAAGAAGTCATCCGCCGTGCCAACGACACCGAATACGGCCTGGCCGCGGGCGTGTGCACCAACGACATCAGCCGCGCCCACCGCATCATCCACCAGCTGGAAGCCGGTATCTGCTGGATCAACGCCTGGGGCGAGTCGCCAGCCGAAATGCCGGTCGGCGGTTACAAGCAATCCGGTGTCGGCCGTGAAAACGGCGTGAGCTCGCTGGCTCAGTACACTCGCATCAAATCCGTTCAAGTTGAGCTGGGTTCCTACAACTCGGTGTTCTGAAGCGACAAGCTTCAAGCGGCAAGCTGCAAGTCAAAGCCGGTGCGTGTTGCGCCAACCGGCTCTTGCAGCTCTCACTCATTTGCGAGCCTCGCACGACCGCATTTTCTTGCGGCTTGTAGCTTGAGGCTTGCAGCTGCTTTCGGAGAAAGCCATGGAATATGACTACATCATCGTCGGTGCCGGCTCTGCCGGTAACACCCTGGCGACCCGCCTGACCGAAGACGAAGGCGTAACTGTCCTGCTGCTCGAGGCCGGTGGCCCTGACTACCGCATGGACTTCCGCACCCAGATGCCAGCCGCGCTGGCCTTCCCGCTGCAGGGCCGCCGCTACAACTGGGCCTACGAGACCGACCCGGAGCCGCACATGGACGGCCGCCGGATGGAATGCGGTCGCGGCAAGGGCCTGGGTGGCTCGTCGCTGATCAACGGCATGTGCTACATCCGCGGCAACGCCATGGATTTCGACGGCTGGGCCAAACTGCCAGGCCTGGAAGACTGGACCTACCTGGACTGCCTGCCGTATTTCCGCAAGGCGGAAACCCGCGACATCGGCGCCAACGATTACCACGGCGGCGAAGGCCCGGTCAGCGTGACCACGCCGAAAGCCGGTAACAACCCGCTGTTCCACGCCATGGTCGAAGCCGGCGTGCAGGCCGGTTACCCGCGCACCGAAGACCTCAACGGTTACCAGCAGGAAGGTTTCGGCCCGATGGACCGTACCGTGACGCCTAAAGGCCGTCGCTCCAGCACCGCCCGCGGCTACCTGGACACCGCCAAGAAGCGCTCGACCCTGACCATCGTCACTCACGCCCTGAGCGATCGCGTGCTGTTCGACGGCAAGCGCGCTGTTGGCGTGAGCTACCTGGTCGGCGCCAGCGAAGAACGCGTCGAAGCCCGTGCACGCAAGGAAGTGATCGTCTGCTCCGGCGCCATCGCTTCGCCGCAACTGCTGCAACGCTCCGGCGTTGGCCCGCGCGCCCTGCTGGAAAGCCTCAACGTGCCTGTGGTTCATGACCTGCCAGGCGTGGGCGAGAACCTGCAGGACCACCTTGAGCTGTACCTGCAATACGCCTGCACCCAGCCGGTTTCGCTGTACCCGTCGCTGCTCTGGTACAACCAGCCAGCCATCGGTGCCGAGTGGCTGTTCAAAGGCACCGGTATCGGCGCCAGCAACCAGTTCGAAGCCGGTGGTTTCATCCGTACTCGCGAAGAGTTCGAATGGCCGAACATCCAGTACCACTTCCTGCCGGTTGCGATCAATTACAACGGCAGCAACGGCGTACAGGAACACGGCTTCCAGGCCCACATGGGTTCGATGCGCTCGCCTAGCCGCGGCCGTATCCAGCTCAAGTCCAAGGACCCGCGCCAGCACCCGAGCATCCTGTTCAACTACATGGCGACCGAGCAGGACTGGCAGGAATTCCGTGATGGCATCCGCCTGACCCGCGAAATCATGGCTCAGCCTGCGCTGGACGCCTACCGTGGCCGCGAAATCAGCCCGGGCGCCGACGTGCAGACCGACGAGGAACTGGACAAGTTCATCCGCGAGCACGCCGAAACCGCGTTCCACCCGTCCTGCTCGTGCAAGATGGGCGACGACGACATGGCGGTGGTCGACGGCCAGGGCCGCGTGCATGGCATGCAGGGTCTGCGGGTGGTCGATGCCTCGATCATGCCGATCATCATCACCGGCAACCTCAACGCCACCACGATCATGATCGCCGAGAAAATCGCCGACAAGATCCGCAACCGCCAGCCGCTGCCGCGTAGCACCGCCAAGTACTACGTCGCCAACGGCACGCCGGTCAAGGGCAAGGCGATGCGTGAGGTCAAGCAGGCCTAAGCCTTTTTCGCGGGGCAAGCCCGCTCCCACAGGTGATGAGCAATCCGTGTGGGAGCGGGCTTGCCCCGCGATGAGGCCCGCAAAGGCAACACAAGAAGGCACTCCAGGGAGTGTCTTTTTTGTACCCGCGATTAACCCTTTACACCCCGCCAACCCCTCAGGTTAGAATCCTTGGCACGCGACCTGCTTATCGAAAGCAAGCCGCCCCCTTCCTGCTTTCCCCCGGAGTACTGCCTTTGGATGCGTCCACCATCAATAGCCTGTTCTTGATCGGCGCATTGCTGGTAGGTGCAAGTATTCTGGTCAGCTCACTTTCTTCACGTCTGGGCATCCCGATCCTGGTCATCATCCTCGCGGTCGGCATGATTGCCGGGGTCGATGGCGGCGGCATCATCTTCAACAACTACCCGACCGCCTACCTGGTGGGCAACCTGGCACTGGCGGTGATCCTTCTCGACGGCGGCCTGCGCACGCGGGTGGCGAGTTTCCGCGTGGCCCTGTGGCCGGCGCTGTCGCTGGCCACGGTGGGTGTGCTGATCACTACCGGCTTGACCGGCATGGTTGCCGCCTGGCTGTTCGACCTGAGCATCATCCAGGGCCTGCTGATCGGCGCCATCGTCGGTTCCACCGATGCCGCGGCGGTGTTCTCGCTGCTCGGCGGCAAAGGCCTGAACGAACGGGTTACGGCAACCCTCGAGATCGAATCGGGCAGTAACGACCCGATGGCGGTGTTTCTCACCGTAACCCTGATCGACATGATCGCCAGCGGCCAGACCGGCCTGCACTGGAGCCTGCTCACTCACCTGTTGCGCGAGTTCGGCATCGGCGGCCTGCTGGGCCTGGGGGGCGGCTGGCTGATGCTGCAGCTGGTCAACCGCATCAACCTCGCTGGCGGCCTCTATCCGATCCTGGTGGTGGCCGGCGGCCTGGTAGTGTTCTCGCTGACCAACGCCCTGCACGGCAGCGGCTTCCTCGCCGTGTACCTGTGCGGCCTGGTGCTGGGCAACCGGCCGATCCGCAGCCGCCATGGCATCCTGCACATGCTCGACGGCATGGCCTGGCTGGCGCAGATCGGAATGTTCCTGGTCCTCGGCCTGCTGGTGACGCCTCACGACCTGCTGCCGATCGCATTGCCGGCGCTGGGCCTGGCGCTGTGGATGATCATCTTTGCCCGGCCACTGTCGGTGGCCGCCAGCCTGCTGCCGTTCAAGGCCTTCCATGGCCGCGAAAAAGCCTTTATCTCCTGGGTTGGCCTGCGCGGCGCGGTACCGATCATTCTTGCGGTGTTCCCGCTGATGGCCGGGCTGCCCGATGCCCAACTGTTCTTCAACCTGGCGTTCTTCATCGTGCTGGTCTCGCTTTTGGTCCAAGGCACCAGCCTGCCGTGGGTGGCCAAACTGCTGAAAGTGACAGTACCGCCAGACCCTGCGCCAATTTCCCGTTCAGCCCTGGAAGTGCACATCACCAGCGAGTGGGAACTGTTCGTCTATCGTCTGGGCGCCGAAAAATGGTGCATCGGTGCCGCCCTGCGTGAGCTGAAAATGCCCGAAGGCACCCGCATCGCGGCCCTGTTTCGCGGCCAGCAACTGCTCCATCCGTCGGGAAGTACCACCCTGGAAGTCGACGATCTCCTCTGCGTAATCGGCCACGAACACAACCTGCCGGCCCTCGGCAAGCTGTTCAGCCAGGCTCCGCAGCGCGGCCTCGACCTGCGCTTCTTTGGTGACTTCGTGCTCGAAGGTGACGCAGAACTGGGGGCTGTAGCGGCGTTGTACGGTTTGAAGCTCGACGGCCAGGACCCGCACACGCCGCTCAGCCGCTTCATTGCGCAGAAGGTTGGTGGCGCGCCGGTGGTCGGCGACCAGATCGAATGGAACAGTACCTTGTGGACTGTTGCGGTCATGGAAGGGAACAAGATCCTCAAAGTGGGCGTCAAATTCCCCGAAGGTACTCGACCCGGCCCTGGGTTGTTCCTTTAAACTCCGTTCTTCGCCTCTGCCTGTACGAATTTTCTGCCTATGTCCCTGCGCACTTTGTTAAGCGCAGCCCTGATCGGGCTGTGCCTGTCCTTCACCCCGGTCTGGGCGGCTGAACCGCCAACCACAGCGTCGATCCAGAAAAGCCTGGACAAGATCGCCGAGCGCAAGCTGCCCGAGGCTGAACAGAAAGCCCTGCAGCAGGTGCTCGAACAGACCCTGACCTTCCTCGGCAACAAAGAGGACAGCGAGAAGAAGCTCGCTGCGCTCAAGCACCAGCTCAGCGACGCACCGCGCCAGACCAGCGATAACCAGCGCGAGCTGGCCAAGCTCAAGGACAGCAAAGTGATCCCGGTCGCCCAGCGCTACGCTAGCTCCAGCGTGCCGCAGCTGGAGCAATTGCTGGCCGAGCGCACTACCGAGCAGGGCGAACTGCAAAAAGCGCTGTCCGAGGCCAACAGCCTGACCATTACCGCGCAGACCCGGCCCGAACGGGCCCAGGCAGAAATCAGCGCCAACCAGACCCGCACCCAGCAGATCAACACCAGCCTGAAGATCGGCAAGGACGGCGGCAAGCCGCTCAACGCCGACCAGCGCAACCAGCTCAACGCCGAACTGGCCGCCCTCAACGCCCTGACCCTGCTGCGCCGCCAGGAACTGGCCGGCAACAGCCTGCTGCAGGACCTGGGCAACAGCCAGCATGACCTGCTGATCGAACGCGCCACGCGCCTGGAGCAGGAAATCCAGGACCTGCAGACGCTGATCAACCAGAAGCGCCTGGCCCAGTCCCAGCAGACCGTCACCGAGCAATCGATCGAAGCGCAGAAGGCCGGCGGCAGCACCCTGCTGGCCACCGAAAGCGCCGCCAACCTCAAGCTCTCCGACTACCTGCTGCGCAGCACCGACCGCCTCAACGAACTGACCCAGCAGAACCTCAAGACCAAACAGCAACTGGACACCCTGACCCAGAGCGACCAGGCCCTGGACGAGCAGATCAGCGTGCTCAAGGGCAGCCTGCTGCTGTCGAAGATCCTCTACAAGCAGAAGCAGGCGCTGCCGCACCTGAAGCTCGACCGCGACCTGGCCGACCAGATCGCCGACATCCGCCTGTACCAGTTCGAGATCAACCAGCAGCGCGAGCAGCTCAGCAGCCCCAGCAGCTATGTCGACAAGCTGCTCACCGCGCAACCGCCCGAGACCGTCACCCCGCAACTGCGCAAGGCCCTGCTGGAAGTGGCGATCACCCGCAGCGACCTGCTCGAACGCCTGAACCGTGAACTGAGCGCGCTGCTCAACGAATCGATCACCCTGCAGCTGAACCAGAAGCAACTGTTCAGCACCGCACAGAACCTGCGTGCAACCCTTGATGAGCAGATGTTCTGGATCCCCAGCAACAAGCCGCTGGACCTGGAATGGCTACGCACCGTCCCCGAGCGTCTGCAGAAACAAGTGGTCAGCCTGCCCTGGGGTTCGGGCCTGAGGGAGCTGACCGACGGCCTGGCCCAGCGCCCGTTGTTGTTCCTGCCCTTGCTACTGCTGATCGGCGCCCTGCTGTGGCGGCGCAAGTACCTGTATGCGCGCCTGACCAAGGTTCACCAGGATGTCGGCCACTTCAAGCGTGACAGCCAGTGGCACACACCCCAGGCGATCCTGGTCAATATCCTCCTGGCCATGCCCCTGAGCCTGGGCCTGGCCTTGTGCGGCTATGCCCTGCAGATCGACGCCCGCGGGCAGAACGCCAACCTCGCCTCGGCGCTGTTCCAGGTGGCCCAGGCCTGGCTGGTGTTCTACACCGCCTACCGGATACTCGCCCCGGGCGGGGTGGCCGAACTGCACTTTCGCTGGGAAAAACCCCAGGTCGAATTCCTCCGCGGCTGGATCCGCCGCCTCGGCACCGTGGTCCTGGCCCTGGTCGGCGTGGTGGCGGTGGCCGAGCATCAACCTTCGGCGCTGGCTGAGGACGTACTCGGCATCGGCGTGGTGCTGACCTGCTATGCCTTGATGGCCTGGCTGCTCAGCCGCCTGCTGTTGAGCAGCCCTACCCACCGCAACGCCTCGCTGTTCCGCAAGGCCGTGGGCGTGGCCTTCACCGCACTGCCGGTGGCGCTGTTCATTGCCGTGTGCTTTGGCTACTACTACACCGCGCTCAAGCTCACCGATCGCCTGATCGATACCCTGTACCTGCTGATGTTCTGGCTGGTGATCGAAGCCGCCTTTGTCCGCGGTCTGGCCGTGGCCGCCCGGCGCCTGGCCTACCAGCGGGCGCTGAGCAAGCGCCAGGCGGCCAAGGAAGGCCTGGATGGCGAAGTGCTGGTTGAAGAACCGACCCTGGACATCGAACAGGTCAACCAGCAGTCCCTGCGCCTGATTCGCCTGGCCCTGCTCGGCGGTTTCATCGCCGCCCTGTACTGGGTCTGGTCGGACCTGATCAGCGTGTTCGCCTACCTCGACAACATCACCCTGTACGAGTACACCAGCGGCACCGGCGCGGCCATGAGCATGGTGCCGATCAGCCTGCGCGACCTGCTGGGCGCACTGGTGATCATCGGCATCACCGTTGCCCTGGCCGGCAACTTGCCTGGCCTGCTGGAAGTGCTGGTGCTATCACGCCTGAACCTGGCCCAGGGCAGCGCCTACGCCACCACCACGTTGCTGTCCTACGTGATTGCCGGGGTCGGCTTCGTCTCTACCCTGTCAGCCTTGGGCGTCAGCTGGGACAAGCTGCAATGGCTGGTGGCCGCACTGTCGGTGGGCCTGGGCTTCGGCATGCAGGAGATCTTCGCCAACTTCATCTCCGGGATCATGATCCTGTTCGAGCGCCCGGTGCGCATCGGCGACACCATCACCATCGGCAACCTCTCCGGCACGGTGAGCAAGATCCGCATTCGCGCAACCACCATCACCGACTTCGACCGCAAGGACATCATTGTCCCGAACAAGACCTTCATCACCGGGCAACTGATCAACTGGTCGCTGACCGACACCATCACCCGGGTGACCCTCAAGCTCGGCGTCGACTACGGCTCGGACCTCGACCTGGTGCGCACCCTGCTGCTCAAAGCCGCCAACGACAACCCGCGGGTGCTCAAGGAACCGGCGCCGATCGTCTACTTCCTCAACTTCGGCGAAAGCACCCTGGACCACGAACTGCGCATGCATGTGCGAGATCTGGGCGACCGCAACCCGGTACTCGACGAGATCAACCGCTACATCAACAAAGAGTTCAAGAAGCAGCACATCAACATCTCCTTCCGGCAGATGGAGATCTACCTGAAGAACATGCAGGGTCAGGAGTACAAGATGGTCCCGGTGGAAAACCTCGACAAGACCGTGCTGCCAAACGCCACGAATGGCGACAAGCCCGGCGACGAGGCCCCGGGCAAACCGGCCTGACTGGACGCCAACGGCCATACCCTTGCAGAATACTCAGGTTTTCTCCAGGAGATGGCCGTTGAAAGCCCTCGACGAACTGACTTTCGATAACCGTTTCGCCCGCCTGGGCGATGCCTTCTCTACTTCGGTGTTGCCCGAGCCGATCGCCGAGCCGCGCCTGGTGGTCGCCAGCGAAGCGGCCATGGCGCTGCTCGACCTGGAGCCAACCGAAGCCCATTCCCCGGTATTTGCCGAACTGTTCGGCGGCCACAAGCTGTGGGCCGAGGCCGAGCCGCGGGCGATGGTCTACTCCGGGCATCAGTTCGGCTCCTACAATCCGCGCCTGGGTGATGGCCGCGGCCTGTTGCTGGGCGAAGTGCACAACGACGCCGGCGAATCCTGGGACCTGCACCTCAAGGGCGCCGGGCAGACGCCATACTCGCGCATGGGGGATGGCCGTGCGGTACTGCGTTCGTCGATCCGCGAGTTCCTCGCTTCCGAAGCCTTGCCAGCCCTGGGCATCCCCAGCAGCCGAGCGCTGTGCGTGATCGGCTCGAGCACCCCGGTCTGGCGTGAAACCCAGGAACGCGCGGCCATGCTGCTGCGCCTGGCACCGAGCCATGTACGCTTCGGCCATTTCGAGTATTTCTATTACACCCGCCAGCCCGAACAGCAGCGCATCCTCGTCGATCACGTACTCGACACGCACTTTGCCGAATGCCGCGAAGCGCCCGAGCCGTACCTGGCCATGTTCCGCACCATCGTCGAGCGCAATGCCGAGCTGATCGCCCGCTGGCAGGCTTACGGTTTCTGCCACGGGGTGATGAACACCGACAACATGTCGATCCTGGGCATCACCTTCGACTTCGGCCCCTATGCCTTCCTCGACGACTTCGACGCCAACTTCATCTGCAACCACTCCGATGACCAGGGCCGCTATAGCTACAGCAACCAGGTGCCCATCGCCCACTGGAACCTCAGCGCCCTGGCCCAGGCCCTGACGCCGTTCATCAGTGTCGAAGCGCTGAAGGAAACCCTCGGGCTGTTCCTGCCGCTGTACGAGGCCCATTACCTGGACCTGATGCGCCGGCGCCTGGGCCTGACCCGGGCCGAAGACGACGACAAGCCGCTGATCGAACGCCTGCTGCAACTGATGCAACCGGGCGCGGTGGACTACACCCTGTTTTTCCGTAATCTCGGCGACCAACCCGCCGAGCAGGCGCTGCAGGTGGTGCGCGACGACTTCATCGACCTGGCCGGCTTTGACCTGTGGTCAGCAGACTACCTCGCGCGGCTGCAGCGCGAGCCCGGCAACGCCGAAGGCCGGCGCGAACGCATGCATGCGGTCAACCCGCTGTACATCCTGCGCAACTACCTGGCCCAGCGCGCCATCGAGGCGGCTGAGGGGGGCGATTACGAGGAAGTACGCCGGCTGCACCAGGTGCTGAGCAAGCCATTCGACGAGCAGCCGGGAATGCAAGCCTACGCCCAGCGGCCACCGGAGTGGGGCAAGCACCTGGAGATCAGTTGCTCGTCGTGACGGACTTGAACTATTTAACCTGTAGGAGCGGGCTTGACCCGCGAACGACCGCAAACCGGTCGCAATTTCCGGAGCTGTCATGACTGACCCACTACTAATCCCCTGCCCCCACTGCAACGGCCTCAACCGCATTCCCGGCGAGCGCCTTGGCGACAGTCCGAAATGCGGTCGCTGCAAGAACCCGGTCCTGCTGAGCACGCCGTTCGATTTGCAACAGGGCGACTACGCCAGTCAAATCAAGGGCGACCTGCCGCTGCTGGTCGATGTCTGGGCCGACTGGTGCGGGCCGTGCAAGTCGTTTGCGCCGATCTTTGCCCAGGCGGCCAGCCAGCTCAGCGGGCGCTGTCGCCTGGCCAAGCTGGACAGCGAGGCTAACCAGCAACTGGCCGGACAATTGGCGATTCGTTCGATTCCCAGCCTGATCCTGTTCAGAAACGGCCGGGAAGTGGCACGCCAGAGCGGTGCATTCCCACTCCAGCAACTGCTGGAGTGGCTGCGCAGCCAGGGGATTTAAGCGTTTTCTTCGAGCAGGGCGTGCAGTTCGACGAACTGCTGGGTCAGCTTGTGCCGCGGTTCCAGGTGAATCAGCGGCAGGCTGGCCTGGTGTGACTCACGCATTTTCACCGAGCTGTTGAGGTACACCGGCAGCACCGGCAGGCCCTCGGCGATCAATTCGTCAAGCATCTGCTGGGGCAGGCTGGCGCGGGCCTGGAACTGATTGACGACGATGCCTTCGACCTGCAGCTCTTCGTTGTGATCGTCCTTGAGTTCTTCGATTTCGGCCAGCAGGCCATACAGCGCCTGGCGGGAAAAACTGTCGCAATCGAAGGGAATCAATACACGATCAGCGGCGATCAACGCAGAAACAGCGTAGAAGTTAAGCGCCGGCGGAGTATCCAGGTAGATTCGGTCATAGTCCTCATCCAGCTCATCCAGCAGTTTGCGCAGCTTGTTGATCTTGTGCTTGGCCTCAAGCTTGGGCTGCAGGTCCGCAAGCTCGGCGGTGGCGGTCACCACATGCAGGTTGTCGAAGGGCGTTTCGTAGATATCGACTTTGTTCTTCTTGGCAAACGGTCCGGAGGACAGGGTCTGCTTGAAGAAGTCGGCAATGCCCATGGGAATGTCCTCGCCGGTCAGGCCGGTGAGGTACTGGGTCGAGTTGGCCTGGGCATCCAGGTCGATCAACAGCGTCCGATAGCCTTCATTGGCACTCACCGCCGCCAGGTTGCAGGCAATGCTCGATTTGCCAACGCCACCTTTCTGATTGAACACCACGCGCCGCATGGAATGACCTCCGTGTGTCTGGGGATGACCGAGTATGTGTGCGCAGGGTCCACTTGACCAGCACCGTCGGGCTCAAGTTGTCGAGGAATCGACCGACAACCCGTGACCGCCGTTGGTCGGGAAAAAACCAGGCTTACCTGACGAAGCAGAACATTCGAGGTCTGTTTCAAACTGCAGTTTTGTAACCAGTATTTGCTACACGCCGACGGCACCGGGATAATGCGCGCCACTCGGCGATTGCGCCACACCCTGTCAGGTCGTTGTTCCGAGTTACTCCCTCGGCAAGGAAGTCCCTCAGGGCGGGAAGTACAGCAAAGTGATCACATTCAATATCAGCCAGTGGCGCGCGTGGGCACCAGGCCTGCAGACGGCTGCCGATTGGCAGGCCTGGAGCCAGGCAAACCACTTGCCAGAAATGGCTGAACAGGCACCGGATGTGTCGTTTTTGCCGGCCATGCAACGCCGTCGTCTAAGCCGCCTGGCGCGCATGGCTTTTGCCGTGGGCTGGCCACTGGCCGAAGGTTTGCAAGATTTGCCGCTGGTGTTCGTTTCCCGGCATGGCGAAACCCCGCGCACCTTCGAAATCCTCAGCGACCTGGCCAATGAGCAGCCGCTGTCGCCAACCCAGTTCAGCTTGTCGGTACACAACGCGGTCATCGGCCTGTGGTCGATCATGCGTGGCGAAACCAGTGAAATGACCGCCCTGGCTGCTGCCGGCGACGGTTTCGAACAAGGCGTAATGGAAGCCGCCTGCCTGCTGCGCGAAGGCGCGCCCGCGGTGTTGTTGATCGTCACCGAAGAACAGCCGCCAGCGGCCTATGGCCCAAGGATCGATGACGTGCCTTTCGCCTATGCCCTGGGCCTGTTGTTGACCCCCGGCGATGACTGGCAACTGGACCTGGGCGGTAAAGCCGCCGTTGCTGCGGTAACAGAACCCCATGCCTTGAGCTGGTTGCGTTGCCTGCTCACTGGCCAACGCACTTGTACCCACACCTGGAAGAGCCGCACATGGAACTGGCAACGCAAGCCATAAGCAGACCGCGTGACGCCTATTACTGGCGCCTGCTCGCCACCGCCATCAGCTTCCTGCTGTTCGGCATCGGCGGCCTGTGCCTGCGCCTGCTGGTCTTCCCGTTGCTGGCCTGTCTGCCCGGCGATGCCGCACGCCATCGCCAGCGCGCCCGGCACACCATCAGCTGGCTGTTCTGGCGCTTCATCCGCTTCATGGCCGCCAGCGGCGTGCTCACCTATGAGGTCAAGGGCGCCGAAAAGCTCGGCCGCCCGGGGCAGATGATTATCGCCAACCACCCGTCGCTGATCGACGTGGTGTTCCTCATCGGCCTGGTGCGCCAGGCCAACTGCGTGGTCAAGCAGAGCCTCTGGCACAACCCCTGCACCCGCGGCCCGGTGCGTTCGGCCGAATACATCAGCAACGACGGCAGCATCGACATGCTCGACAGCGCCGTAACGGCGCTGCAAGGCGGCCAGACCCTGATCATCTTCCCCGAAGGCACCCGCACCCAGCCGGGCCAGCCGCCTGCCTTTCATCGCGGCGCTGCAGCCATTGCCCTGCGCGGTGCGAAGATCATCACCCCGGTCACCATCAAGGTCACCCCCAGCACCCTGACCAAGGCCGAACCCTGGTACCGCATTCCCCGGTGCCGGGTGCATTTCAGCCTGCAGGTCGGTGCCGACATCGACCCGCAGGCCTTCGCCGCACAAGGCCCTGCCCCGCAGGCCTCGCGCAAACTCAATGATCACCTGCATCAGCACTTCACCAAGGAGCTCGCCGAAGATGAGCGATCCACAGAACACCCTTAACCACGACATCAAGCTGTTGATCATCGACGCCCTGGGCCTGGAAGACATCAGCGCCCAGGACATCGGCGACGAGCAGACCCTGTTCGGCGAAGGCCTGGGCCTGGATTCGGTGGACGCCCTCGAGCTCGGCCTGGCGATCCAGAAAAAGTACGGCATCAAGATCGACGCCGACGCCAAGGACACCCGCAACCATTTCACCAGCGTGGCCAGCCTTGCGGCTTTCGTCACCGCCAAACAGGCAGCCTGAGACAGCACCATGCAAACCCGCGAAGACATCTTCAACACCCTGCGCGACGCCCTGGTCGAACTGTTCGAACTGGACCCGGCCAGCATCAGCCTGGAGTCGAACCTGTATCAAGACCTGGAAATCGACAGCATCGACGCCGTCGACCTGATCGATCACATCAAGCGCCAGACCGGCAAGAAAATCGCCGCCGACGAGTTCAAGGCCGTGCGTACGGTCAATGACGTGGTCGAGGCGGTGTACCGCCTGGTCAATCCTGCGGCATGAAACGCCTGATCGGCCTCGGCCTGCTGCTGGCCGGTCTGCTGTACCCCTTTGCGGTGCATTTTGGCATGGCCCACTTTGCCCCCTGGCAGTTCGGCCTGCTGCTTGGCGGCCTGTGGCTGGCGCGCGCCTTGAGCGAACCGCGGCGGCCCGGCGGGCATTGGATGGCCTTGGCGGCGATTGCCTTCTGCGCGTTGCTGGCGCTGTTCAACAGCCCGCAGCTGCTGCGTTGGTACCCGGTGCTGATCAGCGCTTTCATGCTTGGCCTGTTTGGCCTGAGCCTGAAGTTCGGCCCACCGCTGGTCGAGCGCCTGGCGCGGCTGCGTGAGCCGGAGTTGCCCGCCGTGGCAATTCACTACACGCGCCAGGTAACCAAGGTCTGGAGCCTGTTCTTCCTGGCCAACGGCCTGGTCGCAGCCGCCCTGACCCTGTGGGCGCCACTGAGCTGGTGGACCCTGTACAACGGCCTGATCGCCTACGGGCTGATGGGCCTGCTGTTTGCCATTGAATGGCTGATTAGACAACGCGTGCGAGGACGCTCATGAAATGGATTGCCCTTGAGCAACTGCTGCATCCGGCCAGCGCGCCGCGCCCGGTCAGCGTCGCCCCGGCGCTGGACCACGCGAGCTTGTGCCAGCAAGCCCTGCAACTGGCCGCAGGCCTTCAGCAGCGAGGCGTAAAGCGCATTGCCGTGCACCTGGAAGACGCCGCGCAACTGGCCGTCGCGCTGCTCGGGGCCTGGCGCGCCGGGGTGCAGGTGCTGCTGCCTGCCGACCTGCAAGCCCAGACCCGCCAGCGCTGGCTCGGCGAGGTCGAGCTGTGGCTCAGCGACCAAGCGCAGGACACCGCACTCGAGGCACTGTTGCAAGCGCCCCTGGCCGCCGCTGACCTGGACCTGGACAATTGCCAGCTGAGCCTGTGCACCTCCGGCTCCAGCGGCGAAGCCAAACGCATCGACAAGAGCCTGCGCCAGCTGGCCAATGAAGTGCAGGCCCTGGAACAGCTGTGGGGCAAGGACCTGGGCGCTGCCTGCATCATCGGCAGCGTCGCCACCCAGCACATCTACGGCCTGCTGTTTCGCGTGCTTTGGCCGCTGTGCGCCGGGCGCCCGTTCGTGCGCCGCCAGTTGCCCTTCCCCGAAGACCTGCAGCGCGCCAGCCGCGAGCACCCGGCCTTTGCCTGGGTCGCCAGCCCGGCGCTGCTCAAGCGCATGGGCGACAACCTCGACTGGCCAGCATTGAGTGCGGTACGCCGGGTGTTTTCCTCCGGCGGCGAACTGCCGGCCAGCGCCGCCCAGGCCTTGCACCAGCGCTTGCAGCAATGGCCGACGGAAATCCTTGGCAGCTCGGAAACCGGCGGCATCGCCTGGCGCCAGGGCGACAGCCTGTGGCAGCCATTTGCCGAGGTGCGCCTGAGCCAGAACCAGGACGGTGCGCTGCGCATTGAATCGACTTACCTGCCACCCGATCATATCGAACAAAGCGCCGATGCCGTCGAGTTCGCCGCTGACGGTCGCTTCCGCCTGCTCGGGCGCCTGGACCGCATCGTCAAACTGGAAGAAAAACGCATCTCCTTGCCGATGCTGGAACAGGCCCTGGTCGAGCACGTCTGGGTCGAGGAAGCGCGCCTGGCGGTGATCCAGGAAAACCGCGCCAGCCTTGGCGCCCTGCTGGTGCTCAGCGCCGCAGGCCTGTATGCCTTGCGCAACCAGGGCCGCCGTGCGGTCACCGAAGGCCTGCGCCAACACCTCAGCCAGCACTGCGAAGCCCTGGCCCTGCCCCGGCGCTGGCGACTGCTGCGGCAACTGCCGTTCAACGCCCAGGGCAAACTGCCCCAGGCCGAACTCGAAGCCCTGCTGCTGGCACCACGGCCGAAAGGCCCGGACGTCCTGAGCCAGGCCGAGGTGGACGGCGAGCTACAGCTGCAACTGGCAGTGTCGGCGGACCTGGCCTATTTCAACGGTCACTTCCCGCAGACCCCGGTGCTGCCAGGCGTGGTCCAGGTCGACTGGGCGCTGGCCCTGGGACAACAATTGCTCGACCGGCCGCGCCAGTTCGCCGGCATGGAAGTGCTGAAATTCCAGCAACTGGTGCGCCCCGGCGACCCGCTGCAGCTAACCCTGCGTTTCGATGCCGAGCGCAGCAAGCTCTACTTCGCCTACAGCAACGCCGGAGCGCCCTGCTCCAGCGGCCGCATCGTGCTGGAGGCCGTCGGTGAATAAGCCTTGTGCGGTGATCCCGGTGTACAACCACGAACTGGCGGTGCCGGCGGTGGTTGCCGACCTGCTCGCAGCCGGCCTGCCCTGCGTGCTGGTCGATGACGCCAGCAGCCCGGCCTGCGCCACCGTGCTGCGCCAGCTGGCCGAGCACCAGCAGGTGTTCCTGGTACAGCTGAAGGTCAACCAGGGCAAGGGCGGCGCGGTCATGGCCGGCCTGCGCGAAGCCGCGCGCCTGGGCTTCAGCCATGCCCTGCAGGTGGATGCCGACGGTCAGCATGACCTGGCCGATGTCAGCCGCTTTCTCGAACAGTCGCAGGCTTATCCACAGGCGCTGATCTGCGGTTATCCACAGTACGACGCCAGCGTGCCCAAGGGCCGTCTGTATGCGCGCTACCTGACCCACGTATGGGTGTGGATCAACAGCCTGTCGCTGCAGATTCCCGATTCGATGTGCGGTTTTCGGGTCTACCCGCTGCCGCCGACCCTGGCGCTGATCGAGGCGGTGAACCTCGGCAAGCGCATGGACTTCGACCCGGAGATCCTCGTGCGCCTGGCCTGGCGCAACCAGCCGATGCGCTGGCTGCCCACCAAGGTGCATTACCCGGCCGACGGCCTCTCGCACTTTCGCCTGTTCCACGACAACGCATTGATCTCGAAGATGCACACCAAGCTGTTCTTCGGCATGTTGCTGCGCGCCCCGGCCATCCTCTGGCGGCGGTGGCAGGCATGAGCAACGGCGAACAACACTGGGCCGAACACCAGGAACGTGGCAGCTTCTGGCTGATGAAGCTGACCGCCCTGGGCATCAAGCTGCTCGGTCGGCGCCTGCTCAGCCCGGTGCTGTATGGCATCGTCCTGTACTTCTTCGTGTTTGGCCGCCGTGCCCGGCAGAGTATCTGGCAATACCAGCAGCGCCTGGCCGACTGGAGCGGGCAAGCCAGCCTGCGCCCCAGCCACACGCGGGTGTTCGGCCAGTTCATGGCCTTCGCCGATGCCCTGCTGGACAAGCTCGACGTATGGAACGGCAAGCTGCGCCTGGAGCAGATCGAGATCGTCGACCCCGGGCAGTTGCGCGGCCAGCTGCGCGCCGAGCGCGGACAGATGCTGGTGGGGGCGCACCTGGGCAATCTTGAAGTCTGCCGCGCCCTGGCCGAGCTTGGCGAGCAGGTGACCATGAACGTGCTGGTGCACACCAAGCACGCCGAACGCTTCAATCGCCTGCTCGGTGAATCGGGTGCGACCAACCTGCGGCTGATCCAGGTCAGCGAGCTGGACCCGGCGATCATGCTGCAACTGAGCCAGCGCCTGGACCGCGGCGAATGGCTGGCGATTGCCGGCGACCGCGTGCCGCTGCATGGCGCGCGTACGGTCGAGGCGGATTTCCTCGGCCACCGCGCCGCCTTCCCGCAGGGCCCGTGGCTGCTGGCCGGGCTGCTCAAGTGCCGGCTCAATCTGTTCTTCTGCCTCAAGCAGCAAGGCCGCTACCAGGTGCTCCTCGAACCCTTCGCCGAGGCCATCGAGTGGCGCCGCGGCCAGCGCGATCAGGTGATCGCCGACTGGGCCGGGCGCTACGCCGAACGCCTGGGCCACTATTGCCTGCAAGCGCCGCAGCAATGGTTCAATTTCTACCCTTTCTGGAAGACCGATGACGATGCATCCGCATAAGCCCGTGACCTTCGGCGCGCTGCCGTTGGCAATCGAAGACGTCCTCGCCCTGGCCCACCGCCAGGCCGAAACCCGCCTGCAGGACGACAGCGACTACCGCGCGCGGATTGCCCGTGGCGCGCAGTTCCTCGACTCGCTGCTGGACAAGGAAGGGGTGATCTACGGGGTGACCACCGGCTACGGTGACTCGTGCGTGGTGGCGGTGCCACTGGAGCATGTCGAGGCCCTGCCCAAGCACCTGTACACCTTCCATGGCTGCGGCCTCGGCCAGTTGCTCGATGCGCCATCCACCCGCGCCGTACTGGCCGCCCGCTTGCAGTCGCTGTGCCATGGTGTGTCCGGCGTGCGCGTCGAGTTGCTGGAGCGCCTGCAGGCGTTTCTTGCCCACGACATCCTGCCGCTGATTCCCCAGGAAGGCTCGGTCGGTGCCAGCGGCGACCTGACGCCACTGTCCTACGTGGCCGCGACCCTGTCGGGCGAGCGCGAAGTCATGTACCGCGGCGAGCGCCGCAGCGCTGCTGACGTACACCGCGAACTGGGCTGGCAGCCGCTGGTGCTGCGGCCCAAGGAAGCCCTGGCGCTGATGAACGGCACCGCGGTGATGACCGGTCTGGCCTGCCTGGCGTTCGCCCGCGCCGATTACCTGCTCAAACTCGCCACCCGGATCACCGCGCTGAACGTGGTCGCCCTGCAAGGCAACCCGGAACACTTCGACGAGCGCCTGTTCGCCGCCAAGCCGCATCCGGGGCAAATGCAGGTGGCTGCCTGGTTGCGCCATGACCTGGCCATCGACGCGCCGACCGCGCCGCTGCATCGCCTGCAGGACCGCTACTCGCTGCGCTGCGCGCCGCATGTGCTGGGCGTGCTGGCCGACAGCCTGGGCTGGCTGCGCGGCTTTATCGAGACCGAACTGAACAGCGCCAACGACAACCCGATCATCGACGCCGAAGCCGAACGCGTACTGCACGGCGGCCACTTCTACGGCGGCCATATCGCCTTCGCCATGGACAGCCTGAAGAACCTGGTGGCCAACGTCGCCGACCTGCTCGACCGCCAGCTCGCCTTGCTGGTCGACACGCGCTACAACCACGGTCTGCCGAGCAACCTGTCGGGCGCCAGCGCCGAGCGGGCGATGCTCAACCACGGCTTCAAGGCCGTGCAAATCGGCGCCAGCGCCTGGACCGCCGAAGCTCTGAAAAACACCATGCCGGCCAGCGTGTTCTCGCGCTCCACCGAATGCCACAACCAGGACAAGGTGAGCATGGGCACCATCGCCGCCCGCGATGCCCTGCGCACGCTCGAACTGACCGAACAGGTTGCCGCCGCGACCTTGCTGGCGGCCAACCAGGGCGTCTGGCTGCGCAGCCGCGAAGCCGATGCCCGTGACCTGCCGCCGGCCCTGGCCGAGATGCACAGTGCGCTGCTCGAAGACTTCGCCCCGGTGATCGAGGACCGCGCCCTGGAAGGCGACCTGCGCCTGTGCCTGAGCCGAATTGCCGAACAACACTGGAGGCTGCATGCGTAGTCAGGGAGTGCTGCACGTCGATACCGAAGTGCTGGTGCCGTTCTTCGATGTCGACAGCATGCTGGTGGTCTGGCACGGCCACTACGTCAAGTATCTGGAAGTAGCGCGCTGCGCGCTGCTCGACCGCCTCGAACACAACTACCTGCAGATGCAGGCCTCCGGCTTCGCCTGGCCGGTGATCGACCTGCAGTTGCGCTATATGCGTGGCGCCACCTTTGGCCAGCGCCTGAACGTGCGTGCCAGCCTGGTGGAGTGGGAGAACCGCCTGAAGATCAACTACCTGATCAGCGACGCCGCCACCGGCGAACGCATGACCCGCGCGAGTTCCGTGCAGGTCGCGGTCGAAATCGCCAGTGGCGAGATGCAACTGGCCTCGCCGCAGGTGATGCTCGACGCCGTGAACAAGGTGCTCAAATGAACACGCTGCTGCGTAGCCTGCTGTGCATCGGCCTGCTTGCCAGCTGCACCCTGGCTCAGGCCTTTGGCCTCGATGACCTGAGCAAGCAATTGGGCGAGCCTGCAGTCATCAAGGGCCCGTTCATCCAGGAAAAACACCTGCGCGCCCTGCCGCAGCCGTTGCTCAGCAAGGGCCAGTTCGTCCTGGCCCGTGACCACGGCCTGCTCTGGCTGCTGCAAACACCGCTCAAGCAGGACTATCGCCTCAACGCCCAGGGCATCGCCCGCCGCGACCCGTCCGGTTGGCAGATGCTGCCGGGCAAGAGCGCCGGCGCCGAGCAGAACCGCCTGTTCTTCGCCGTGCTGCAAGGCGACAGCAGCGGCCTGCAGCGTGACTTCGAGCTGAGCCTGCAAGGCGATGCCAAGCACTGGCAATTGCGCCTGACCCCGCGTTCGCTGCTGCTCAAACAGGTGTTCAAGCAGATCGATATCGACGGCGGGCGCTACGTCGAACGCATCCAGCTGCTGGAAACCCAGGGCGACAGCACGGTACTGCGCATGCCATCGAGCAGCAGCGCCAGCCTGACCGACACGGAGCGCCGCGATTTTGCCGAGTGAGCGCCTGTTGCCACGGCTGTTTTTGCTGCTGCTGATCGCTCTGCTGGCCCTGGCCGGCTGGCAGTGGCACCGCGCTGCGCCCTTGTCTGCCGACCTGATGACGCTGGTGCCCGGCGCCACCCAGGACCCGCTGGTGCAACGCGCCGAGCAGCGCATGCAAGAGCCGCTGAACCGCGAGATGCTGGTACTGGTCGGCCACCCCCAGCGTGACCAGGCCATTGCCCTGGCCCAGCGCCTGGCGGAACAATGGCAGGCCAGTGGCTTGTTCGAGAAGGTCCAATGGAGCCTGCAGACTGACCTGCAAGCACTGCGTGAACAGTTGCTGCAAGGGCGCCTGGCGATGCTCTCGCGCGCTGACCGCAGCAGCCTGATCGACAATCCGCAAGGCTTTATCGAGCAGCGCGTACAGAACCTCTACGACCCCTTTGCCGGCTTCAGCCTGGTGCCCAGCCAGGACGACTGGCTGGGCCTGACCGGGCGCATCCAGAACAGCCAGCCACGCCCTGCCGCAGTACAGCTGGACACCGCCAGCGGCACGCTGGTGGCCGAAGCGGACGGGCAGAACTGGGTACTGCTGCGTGCCCGCACCCTGGGTAATGCGTTCGATATGCAACTGCCCCTGCAAGTCGCCGACCTGCTCGCCAGCGGCCGGGTTGAAGCCGGGCACAACGGTGCCCGCCTGCTGGCCGCCAGTGGTTTGCTGTACGCCGCCAACGGCCAGCGCCAGGCCAGCCAGGAAATCACCTGGGTCGGCGGCGGCGCCACGGTTGGCATCCTGTTGCTGCTCCTGCTAGCGTTCCGCCGTTGGCGCATTCTTCTGGCCTTCGTTCCGGTACTGGTCGGCATGTTGTTCGGCGCGGTGGCCTGCGTGGCGCTGTTCGGCCAGATGCACGTGATGACCCTGGTACTCGGCTCAAGCCTGATCGGCGTGGCCGTCGACTACCCGCTGCACTATCTGTCCAAGAGCTGGAGCCTGCGCCCCTGGCAGGCCTGGCCGGCCTTGCGGCTGACCTTGCCGGGCCTGAGCCTGAGCCTGGCCACCAGTTGCATCGGCTACCTGGCCCTGGCCTTCACGCCGTTCCCGGCCCTGACCCAGATCGCAGTGTTTTCCGCCGCGGGCCTGATCGGCGCCTACCTCAGTGCCGTGTGCCTGCTGCCGGCACTGCTCAAGGGCATCGACCTGCAGCCGGCGCAGTGGCCGCTGCGCATTGCCCAATGGCTGGTGGATCTGCGTGAGAAACTACTGAGCAAGATTCCCAGCCCGGTGTTGCTCGGTTTGCTGATCCTGTTCTGCGCTGCCGGTCTATGGCAGCTGGACAGCCGCAACGACATCCGTCAGTGGGTCGGCAGCCCGCCGCAACTGCTCGAAGAAGCCCAGGCTGTGGCACGTATCACGGGCTACCAGCCGACCAGCCAGTTCTACCTGGTTCGCGGCGCCGACCAGACGCAGTTGCTGGGTCGCCTGCAAGCGCTGAGCACGCGGCTCGATGAACTGGTCGAAACCGACAAGCTCAAGGGCTACATGGCCCTCAGCCAACTGGTCGCCAGCCCTGGCGAACAAGAACAGGTACGCGATGCACTCGGCAAGCTGCCGCTGCAACCGCTGTTGGCCCTGGGCGTGCCGCAAAGCGCGCTACAGGCCGAACTGACACAACTGCAGGCACTGGCTGCCCTGGACATCGATCACGCCCTCAGCGGCCCGCTAGGCGAGCCATGGCGCACCTTGTGGCTGGGCACCGACGCTCAGGGCGTGGCCGCCATCGTCAGCCTGCAAGGCTTGAACGATCCGGCGTTGCTGCGCCTGCAAGCCGACGACCTTGAAGGCGTGCAACTGGTGGACCGCCTCGGCGACCTCAACCGGGTGTTCGCTGCCACCCAGGTCAGTGCTGCAGAGCTCAAGCTGTTGTCGTGCGCGCTGATCGTGGTGCTGTTGATCCTGCCGTTTGGCCTCGGCGGTGCCCTGCGCATCGTCGCCCTGCCGTTGCTCGCCGCGCTGTGCAGCCTGGCTTGCCTCGGCTGGCTGGGCCAGCCGCTGACCCTGTTCAGCCTGTTCGGCCTGCTGCTGGTCACTGCCATCAGCGTCGACTACGCGATCCTCATGCACGAGCAGATCGGCGGCGCCGCCGTCAGCCTGCTCGGCACCCTGCTCGCGGCGACCACCACCTGGCTGTCGTTTGGCCTGCTGGCGGTGTCGAGCACCCCGGCGGTGAGCAACTTTGGCCTGGCAGTCAGCCTCGGCCTGGCCTTCAGTTTTGTCCTGGCGCCCTGGGCTGCCACCGGCCACAAGGAACAGGCGGCATGAGTATCGTGTTGTTCTGGGTCCTGGCCCTGGCACTGTTCTGGATCGCCAGTGAGCTCGGCCGGCGCCTGGGGCTGATCCCGATTGTCAGCCAGTTGCTGCTGGCGACCCTCGGCCTGCCGCTGCTGATGCTGTTCTGGGTCGAGCCGCACTGGCAGCTCAGTGGCGCCGCGCTGGTGGCGCCGTCCTGGCTGAAAACCCTGTATGGCCTGAGTTTCGCCCTGCTGCTGGGGCATATTCTGGCTGATGTGGTGGAGCTGAACGTCGACCGCCAAAGCCTGAAGATCGCCCTGCCCAGCTTCTTCGTGCCCTTCACCTGTGGCCTGGCCTGCGGCGCGTTGTTGCTGCCCGAACAGCCCTGGCTGACCACCCTGGCCCTCGGCCTGGTGTTCGCCATCACCGCCATCCCGGTGCTCTACCTGTACCTGCGCAACATCGACTACCCACCCGCCGCAACCCGCCGGCTGATGCAGTCGGCGATCCTCATCGACCTGACCTGCTGGCTGCTGTTCGGCCTCGGCAAGGGCAGCCTCGAACCCGTGAGCCTGTTGCTGCCACTGCTCGGTGCCTGCCTGCCGTTACCACTGTATGCCCTCGGTGTGCGTCGGCCCTGGGTCTACAGCCTGGGCTTTTTCGGCCTGCTGTTCGTCGCCGAGCACTACCGGCTCAACGCGCTGATCTCCGGCATCGGCTACCTGTGCTGCCTGGCCTGGCTCAAGTTGCCGCTGCGCATGCCGTTATCGGAGCTGTGGATAAAACGCCTGCAGAACGGTGTGGCGATCCCGCTGATCCTGACCTTCGGCATCATCCAGATCGATATCCACAACGTGCTGCAGGGCTTCGATGCCATCCAGTTGAGTGCCCTGCTGCTGTTGCCGATCGTCAGCAAGCTGCTCGGCAACTGGCTGGGCCTGTGCTGGGCGACGCCGTCGTTCGCCGGCGCGAGCAAATGGCGGGAAAGCCTGCTGCTCAATATTCGCGGCTTGAGCGAGATCGTCTTTCTCAACCTGCTGCTGCAACAACAGTTGATCAGCCCGGCGCTGTACTTCGCGCTGATGCTGATGAGCCTGGTCGCCACGCTGATGCCCGCGCTGGCCGGCCTGCACCGGATTCCATTGAAGACTGCCCAACCGGCAAGGAGGCCTTATGCCGAACACTGAACTGCAACAACGGCAGGTATTGATTATCGGCGCCGGCCCGTCCGGCGCCATCGCCGGGGCCTTGCTCAAGCGCAACGGCCACGACGTGCTGATCATCGAGCGCCAGCGCTTCCCGCGTTTTTCCATCGGCGAGAGCCTGTTGTCGCACTGCATCGACTTCGTCGAGGAAGCCGGCATGCTCCCGGCCCTCGAAGCGGCAGGCTTCCAGCGCAAGAACGGCGCGGCCTTCGCCTGGGGCGATGAGTACAGCGCCTTTGATTTCGGCGACACCTTCAGCAATGGCAAGCCGAGCACCTTCCAGGTCCAGCGCGCCCAGTTTGACCAGTTGCTGGCCGACCAGGCGGCAGCCCAGGGCGTGGAAATCCGCTACGAAGAAGAGATCATCGCCGCCGACTTCGAGCGCCCGCGCCCACAGGTCCGCGTGCGTCGCCTGGATGGCAGCGAGTACCGCGTCGAAGCCGAATTTGTCCTCGATGCCAGCGGTTATGGCCGCGTGCTCCCGCGCCTGCTGGACCTCGAAGCACCGTCGAATTTCCCGGTGCGCCAAGCGGTGTTCACCCACATCGAAGACCGCATCGACCACCCGGCTTTCGACCGGGAAAAGATCCTCATCACCACCCACCCGCAGCACCGTGATATCTGGTTCTGGACCATTCCGTTCAGCAATGGCCGCTGCTCCCTGGGGGTGGTCGCCGCCGCCGAGCACTTTGCCGCCGCGCCGGCCGACCTGGATGCCTGCCTGAAGGACTTCGTCGCCCAGACGCCAAGCCTGGCCAAGGTGCTGGCCAATGCCGCATGGGACACTCCGGCGCGGACCATCGGCGGCTATTCGGCCAACGTCAAGACCCTGCATGGCCCGGGCTTTGCCCTGCTCGGCAACGCCGCCGAATTCCTCGACCCGGTGTTCTCCTCCGGGGTGACCATTGCCATGCGTTCGGCGAGCATGGCCGCCGGCGTGCTGCACCGTCAGTTGCAGGGCGAAAGCGTCGACTGGCAGAGCGAGTTCGCCGAGCCGCTCAAGCGCGGCGTCGACACCTTCCGCGCCTACGTTGAAGGCTGGTACAACGGCAGCTTCCAGGACGTCATTTACCACCCGGCCAGCTCGCCGGAAATCCGCGCAATGATCAGCTCGATCCTTGCCGGTTACGCCTGGGACCAGCGCAACCCGTTCGTCAGCGAGCCCAAGCGGCGCCTGCGCATGCTCGCCGAAGTCTGCGCAAGGACGGTGGCATGAGGTTCCTCAGCGACAGCTACGTCGAGGAGACCCGCTTCGGCTTCTGGTTCCTGCGCAGCCACACCTGGCAGCACCATGTGCTGCGGGTAGCGATAAACGATCTGCGCCGGCTGTTCGACCAGGCACCACCCAGCGCACCCGTGCTGCTCGATGCCGGCTGCGGCCAGGGCAAGTCGTTCCAGTACCTGCAGCAGGTGTTCGCCCCCGGCCGGTTGCTGGGCACCGACGCCGACCCGCACAGCCTCGAGCTGAGCCAGGCCGAAGCCGGGCGCCTGGGCCTGAATGTCGAACTGCGCGGCAGTGACTGCGCGGCGTTGCAGTTTGCCGACAACAGCGTCGATATCCTTTTCTGCCACCAGACCTTCCACCACCTGGTCGAGCAGGAACAGGCCCTGGCCGAGTTCTACCGGGTACTCAAGCCCGGTGGCTACCTGCTGTTCGCCGAGTCCACCGAAGCCTATATCGACACCTGGGTGATCCGCTGGCTGTTCCGCCACCCCATGCACGTGCAGAAAAGTGCCGAACAGTACCTGCAGATGCTCCGCGACCAGGGCTTCGAATTCGGCGCGCAGAATGTTTCCTACCCGTACCTGTGGTGGAGCCGTTCCAGCGACTTCGGCCTGCTCGAACGCTTTGGCCTGCGCAAGCCGCCACCGGTCGGCCAGCGCGAAGAAACCCTGGTCAACGTGGTTGCCCGTAAACCTTTGAAGCCAGCCGAGCCGAGTGCATGAAACGCCTGTTGCTGATCCTCGCCTTCGCCCTGTTGAGCGCCTGCGCCAGCCGTGCGCCGCTGCCCGCGCAGTTGCCGCCGCTGACGCTGCCGATGCAGCTGCATATCCAGCGCGAACAGGCAGGAGAAAGTCAGGACTGGCTGCTGGTGATCCAGCGCGAGAACGCCAGCCTGCGCTGGTCGTTGCTGGACTTGCTGGGTATTCCGCAAGCCCGGCAGTTGCTCAACGACGGTCAGTGGCAAGCCGATGGCCTGCTGCCGCCCAACCCGGGCGCCCGTGAATTGTTCGCCGCCCTGCTGTTCGCCCTGACCCCGGCCGGGCAGCTGCAAGCGCTCTACCCCGGTGCCCGCCAGCAAGGCCAGCAGCGCTGGCTGGGTGAGCGCTGGCGCGTCGACTACCGACAAGCCGACGACTTCACCTTGAACCTGGGCCAGGGCCTGCGTTATCTAGTCAGCCCACTGCCCAGCGAGAACACGCCATGACCGCTTACCTCAATGCCCTGGGCCTGGTCTGTGCCCTGGGGCGCGGCCAGGCCGAAGTCGCCCGCAAGCTGTTTGCCGGCGACTGCTCGGGGATGCGCGTGGAAGACGGCTGGGTGCCGGAACGCAGCCTGCCGGTGGCGGGCGTGCAAGGCGAGCTGCCTGAGTTGCCAGCCGAGATGCAGGCCCATCACAGCCGCAACAACCAGTTGCTGTACGACGCCTGCCTGCAGATCGGCGCCCCGATCGAAGCGGCCATCGCCCGCTTTGGCCGCCAGCGCATCGGCATCGTCCTGGGCACCAGCACCTCGGGCATCAAGGAAGCCAGCGACGACATCGCTCACTACCTGCGCGAACACGCGTTTCCGGCCAGCTACGACTATGCCCAGCAGGAGCTCAGCGCCCCGGCCAATTTCCTCGCCGACTGGCTGCAACTGAGCGGCCCGGCCTATGTGATCTCCACTGCCTGCACCTCCAGTGCCCGGGCCTTGATGAGTGCCCGCCGCCTGCTTGATCTCGACATGTGCGATGCGGTGATCTGCGGCGGTGTCGACAGCCTGTGCAAGCTGACCCTCAACGGTTTCAGCGCCCTGGAAGCGGTCAGCGCCGAGCGCTGCAACCCGTTTTCGGTCAACCGCAACGGCATCAACATCGGTGAAGCCGCGGTGGTGTTTCTGATGACCCGTGAAGCCCACGCTGAAGGCAACAACATTGCCCTGCTCGGCGCCGGCGCCAGCTCCGATGCGCATCACATCTCGGCGCCCGAACCCGGCGGCAAAGGCGCCTTGCAGGCCATGCGCAAGGCACTGGACAATGCCGGTCTGCAACCAGCACAGATCGACTACCTGAACCTGCACGGCACCGCCACCCGCCACAACGACGCCATGGAAAGCCTGGCCGTGCATGAGTTGTTCGGCAGCCAGTTGGCCTGCTCGTCGAGCAAGCCCATGACCGGCCATACTTTGGGTGCGGCCGGCGCTCTGGAAGCAGCGTTCTGCTGGTTGAGCCTGGCCGCCGACAATGCCGAAGGGCGCTTGCCGCCGCATGTCTGGGATGGCGTGGATGACCCACAGCTACCGGCCCTGAAGCTGGTCGATGCCAGCCAACGCCTGCCGGCCCGAGGCCCGCGGCGCCTGATGAGCAACTCGTTCGCCTTCGGCGGCAACAACGTCAGCCTGATTCTCGGAGACACCCCATGATCACCTGGCCACTGGCCGAACTGCTGCCTCATGCCGGCGACATGATCCTCATCGATCAGGTCGAGTCGTTCGATGAAGAGCAGATCCACACTCAACTGACCGTGCGCCCCGGCGGCCTGTTCAACCGCGCCGACGGCAGCCTGCCGGCCTGGGTCGGCATCGAGCTGATGGCCCAGAGCGTCGCCGCCTACGCCGGTTGTCGCGCGCGCCAGCAAGGCCGGCCGGTGGAGCTGGGCTTTTTGCTCGGCACGCGCAAATTCGAATGCAATGTCGAACATTTCCCTGCCGGTGCCCACTTGCGCATCCATGCCCTGCGGTCGCTCGAAGACGACAACGGCATGGGCGTGTTCGAGTGTCACCTGCGCGGCCCGGGCATCCATGCCATGGCCCGCTTGAACGTTTTTCGCCCGCCGCAAGTTGCCAGCTACCTGGCCGAAGCGGGCCCAGAGGAGTCCCCCCATGACTGACACCATCCTGGTCACCGGTTCCAGCCGTGGCATTGGCCGGGCCATCGCCCTGCGCCTGGCCCGGGCCGGTTTCGACCTGGTCCTGCATTGCCGTAGCGGGCGCAGTGAAGCCGACGCCGTTGCAGAAGAAGTCCGGGGCCTGGGCCAGCAAGCCCGCGTGCTGCAATTCGACGTTGCCGATCGCGCTGCCTGCGCGGCCATCCTCACCGATGACGTGGAAACCCACGGTGCCTACTATGGCGTGGTCTGCAACGCCGGCCTGACCCGCGACGGCGCCTTCCCGGCGCTCACCGAAGAGGACTGGGACCAGGTGCTACGCACCAACCTCGATGGCTTCTACAACGTCCTGCACCCGCTGATGATGCCGATGATCCGCCGGCGCAAAGCGGGGCGCATCGTTTGCATCACTTCGGTATCGGGAATGATCGGCAACCGTGGCCAGGTCAATTACAGCGCTTCCAAGGCCGGGGTGATCGGCGCCGCCAAGGCTCTGGCAATCGAGCTGGGCAAGCGCAAGATCACCGTCAACTGCGTGGCCCCTGGGTTGATCGATACCGCCATGCTCGACGAGCACGTGCCGGTCGATGAGCTGTTGAAGATGATCCCGGCACAGCGCATGGGCACCCCGGAAGAAGTCGCCGGCGCGGTGAATTTCCTCATGTCGGCCGAAGCCGCCTACATCACCCGCCAGGTACTGGCAGTCAACGGAGGCCTGTGCTGATGAAACGTGTGGTCGTCACCGGCATGGCCGGTATCACTTCGCTGGGCAGCGACTGGCAGACCATTGCCGGCAACTTCGCCAGCAACCGCAGCGGCATTCGCCGCATGGACGAATGGGACCGTTTCGAGGAGCTCAACACGCGCCTGGCCGGCCCCATCGATGACTTCAAGGTGCCGAGCGGCTGGACCCGCAAGCAACTGCGCAGCATGGGCCGGGTCTCGCGCCTGGCCGTGGCTGCCGCGCAGAACGCCCTGCGCGATGCCGGCCTGCTCGACGACCCGTCGATCCGCGACGGGCGCATGGGCGTGGCCTGCGGCTCGTCCACCGGCAGCACCGACGAGATCAAGGCATTCGGCAACATGCTGCTCAACTCGGTGGCCGAAGGCCTCAATGCCAACTCCTATGTGCGGATGATGCCGCACACCACCGCGGCCAACATCAGCATTTTCTTCGGCCTTACCGGGCGCCTGATCCCCACTTCGAGCGCCTGTACCAGCGGCAGCCAGGGCATCGGCTATGCCTATGAAGCGATCAAGTTCGGCCGCCTGCCGTTGATGCTCGCCGGCGGCGCCGAAGAGCTGTGCCCGACCGAAGCCATGGTCTTCGACGCACTGTACGCCACCAGCCTCAAAAACCATGCCCCCCACACCAGCCCGAGCCCCTATGACAGTGGCCGCGACGGCCTGGTGATCGGTGAAGGCGGCGGCATGCTGGTGCTCGAAGAGCTCGAACACGCCCTGGCCCGTGGCGCGCACATCTACGCCGAGATCGTCGGCTTTGGCAGCAATGCCGACGGCCAGCACACCACCCGTCCGGAGCAGGCAACCATGCGCCGGGCCATGGAGCTGGCGCTGGAAGACGCCAGCCTCGCGCCGGCTGCCATCGGTTACGTGAACGGCCACGGCACCGCCACCGAGCAGGGCGACATCGCCGAAACCCTGGCCACCAGCAGCCTGTTCGGCCCGCGCATGCCGATCAGCTCGCAAAAAAGCTTCCTCGGCCACACCCTCGGTGCTTGCGGCGCGCTGGAGTCCTGGTTCAGCATCGAGATGATGAACAGCGACCGCTATGTGCACACCCTCAACCTGGAGCACATCGACCCGCGCTGTGGCGAGCTGGACTACCTGTGCGGCGAGTTTCGCAGCATGAGTCACGACTATGTGATGAACAACAACTTTGCTTTTGGCGGGGTCAACACCTCGCTGATTTTCCGTCGCTGGAACTGAACTGAAACCTGCTGGAGAGAAAGGAATGTCTTCATTGATTCGCGCCGCTGTCCTCGGCCTGGCCCTGGCGGGCCTCGCTGGCTGTACCTCGAAACCGGTACTGACCCCGCAAGAGCAACTGGTGGTTGGCCACAACTACAGCCAGGAGCAGGTACAGCAGGCCATCCTCAAGGCCGTGGCCGAGCGTGGCTGGACCGCCCGCAAGATCAGCCCGAACCTGATCCAGGCCGACATCCTGGTGCGCAACACCTTCTACGCCGCCGTCGACATCCGCTACAGCGTCAGCAACTTTCGCATCAATTACCGCGACAGCCGCGAGCTGGGCTACAACAACGGCAAGATTCACCGCAACTACAACCGTTGGGTGAACAACCTCGACAAAAGCATCCTGCAAGAGCTGAACAGGATGGAAGCGCAAAACATCATGCAACGCGCCATCAACGAACAGCATTCGAACACTGTTAAATAATCAAGGAACGACCCGATGCGCCTGAAAACCTGGACCGCCACCGCCACTCTGCTGCTCTGCGCCCTGCCCGGCCTCAGCCAGGCCCGTGACACCACCCACTACCTGCCGTTCGAGAAAGTCGTGGCGCAGATGACCGCCGAGAACAAGCTCGACGGTTCGGTGAAGTTCTACCTGGCCGGCGTGCAGCCCAAGGGCAAGGTCACCGTGGTCAGCCCGGCGGCGGTCACCAACAAGAAGACCAACGCCTTCAACAAGACTGACGAAGCGGCCTGTGAATGGGCCCTGCAATCGGCGCTGCTGACCATGCAGGACGCCGCGCGCAAGGTTGGCGCCAACGCCGTGACCAACATCAGCAGCTACTACAAGCGCAACGAGCGCAAGGATGCCACCACCTACGAATGCCATGCCGGTGCGGTCATGGCTGGCGTTGCGCTGAAGGGCGACCTGGCCAAGGTCCAGTAACTCAGCTGCGTTCCAGGGCCTGCCGGGTCAACAGCTCGGCAAAGGCCCTGGCCATCGCTGACGGCGCATCGCGGCGCTGCACAAGCCACACGGCCGTCACCGCGTCGTCGTCGAGCAAGGTCCGGTACACCACCCCGTCGATACGCATGCGCTGGAACGAGGCCGGCAACACCGATACCCCCAGCCCCGCCGCCACCAGACCGATGATGGTCATCGCCTCCCCCGCCTCCTGGGCAAAATGCGGACTGAACCCGGCCTGACGCGCCAGGCTCAGCAACTGCGCGTGCAAGCCGCTGCCATAGCTGCGCGGAAAGAACACGAACGGCTCGTGAGCCAGGGCCGCCATGCGCACCCCGGCTTCGCTACTTTGCGCCAACGGGTGAGCGGCATTGATCACTGCCACCAGTGGTTCGCGAAACAGCTCGACAGCATTCAGGCTCTCGGGCAACGCCAGCGGCCGCATCAGGCCGACTTCGATCGACTCGTCGAGCAAGGCATCGGCCACGTCGCGGCTGCTCATCTCCTTGAGGTTCAGGTGCACCGCCGGGAAGCGTTGGCGAAAGGCGTGAATGGCCTTGGGGATGCTCGAATTGAACGGCGCCGATGAGGTGAAGCCGATCTTCATCTCGCCCAGCTCACCCAGTTGCGCACGTCGGGCGACATCGGCAGCCTTGTCGACTTGCGCCAGCACCAGCCGTGCCTCTTCGAGGAACAGGCGCCCGGCCTCGCTGAGCTCGACCCGACGATTGGTACGCTCGAACAAGCGTGCCCCCAGCTCCTGTTCCAGGGCCTGGATCTGCTGGCTCAACGGCGGTTGGGAGATCCCCAGGTTCTGCGCCGCCCGGCCAAAATGCAGCTCTTCGGCGACGGCGATGAAGTAGCGCAGGTGACGCAATTCCATGGCAGCTCCAATAGGTCGTAAAACCTCTTAAACAGGTCGAACAATATATTGGAAATGATCATTAGCCAGCTATATGCTTTTTTCACTGCCTGACAGGCCGTAGCGCCCCCGAGGTCACCCGTGAAAACTGCTGTTGCGCCACACGCCCACGAACTCCCCCCTGCTCCCCTGGACGAAATCGTCGCCACCTTCAACGAAAGCTGGATCGAAAAAGGCACCCCGGCCTTTTTAGGTACCGTGCTGGCGCTGTTCTGCGGCGGTTTTGCCACCTTTGCCCTGCTGTACTGCGTGCAGCCGATGATGCCGCTGCTGTCCCAGGAGTTCTCGATCAGCGCCGCGCAAAGCAGCCTGATCCTCTCGGTATCCACCGGTATGCTGGCATTCGGGCTGCTGATCACCGGGCCGATTTCCGACCGCATCGGACGCAAGCCGGTGATGGTTTTCGCCTTGTTTTGCGCAGCGCTGTGCACCATCGTCAGCGCCCTGATGCCCAGCTGGCACGGCGTACTGCTGACCCGCGCCTTGCTCGGGCTGTCGCTGAGCGGCCTGGCGGCGGTGGCCATGACTTACCTCAGCGAAGAGATCCACCCCCAGCACATCGGCCTGGCCATGGGCCTGTACATCGGTGGCAATGCCATTGGCGGCATGAGCGGGCGCTTGATCACCGGCGTGCTGATCGACTTCGTCAGCTGGCACACGGCGATGCTGGTCATCGGCGGCCTGGCGCTGGTTGCGGCGGCGGTGTTCTGGAAGATCCTCCCGGAATCGCGCAACTTCCGCCCGCGCTCGCTGCACCCGCGCAGCCTGCTTGATGGCTTCACCCTGCACTTTCGCGATGCCGGCCTGCCGTGGCTGTTCCTCGAAGCCTTCCTGCTGATGGGCGCTTTCGTCACCCTGTTCAACTACATCGGCTATCGCCTGCTGGCCGAGCCCTATCACATGAGCCAGGCGCTGGTCGGGCTGTTGTCGGTGGTGTACCTGTCGGGGATCTACAGCTCGGCACAGATCGGCGCGCTGGCCGACAAGCTGGGCCGGCGCAAGGTGTTCTGGGCCACCATTTTGCTGATGTTCAGCGGCTTGCTGATGACCCTGCTCAGCCCCTTGCTGCTGATCATCGTTGGCATGCTGGTGTTTACCTTCGGCTTTTTCGGCGCGCACTCGGTGGCCAGCAGCTGGATCGGCCGACGGGCGACCAAGGCCAAGGGCCAGGCGTCGTCGTTGTACCTGTTCAGTTACTACGCGGGGTCGAGTGTGGCGGGGACAGCGGGCGGGGTGTTCTGGCATCAGGCGGGGTGGAACGGCATCGGGCTGTTCATTGGCAGCTTGCTGGTGGTGGCCTTGCTGGTGGCGGTGCACTTGAGCCGGTTGCCGGCCAAGGCCTGAAATGCAAATCGCGGGGCAAGCCCGCTCCCACAGGTTCAGTGTAGGAGCGGGCTTGCCCCGCGATGCATTCTTTAGTTAATCACTTCAACCAGATCAACATCCACTTCACGGCTCATCAGGTGCTTCTCGACTTCACCGGTCAGCTTGACCTTGGTCTTGTCGTTGAAGGCCACCGGCGGCAGGTCTTCGTCATCGATCTCGACGGTGATGGTGCCGGTGGTGTCCTTGAACTCGTACTTGTCATCGTTGTTCACTTTCTTGATGACGTAGCCTTGCAGCACCACCGGGGTGTCGTCAGCGGCGTCGTTAGCGGCGGCAACCGTGGTCACCGACTGGGCGCCAGGGCCGGTGTAGCCGGCAGCCAGGGCAGCGGTGCTGAACAGCGGGGCAAGCAGCAGAGCGAGGTAACGAGCTTTCATGGTGAAGATCCTGTCTGGGTTTCGATGGAGCCAGATTACCCAGGCAGGCTGAATTGAACCTTAATGGCAGTGGGAGCGGGCTTGCCCCGCGATCGCGCTGGTTCAGCCAGGTCGCAATCGCGGGGCAAGCCCGCTCCTACTTAGTGGTACTGCGCCGACAGCTCGTGCACGGCGTTGATGAACGCGCCGGCGTGCTCCGGATCAACCTCCGGGGTGATGCCGTGACCGAGGTTGAACACATGACCGGTGCCATGGCCGTAGCTGGCGAGGATGCGCCCGACTTCGGCACGAATGGCCTCCGGCTTGGCGTACAGCACGGTCGGGTCCATGTTGCCCTGCAGGGCGACCTTGCCACCGACGCGCTGACGGGCTTCGCCGATGTCGCAGGTCCAGTCCAGGCCCAGGGCATCAGCGCCGGCATCGGCGATGCTTTCCAGCCACAGGCCGCCGTTCTTGGTGAAGAGGATCACCGGCACCTTGCGCCCTTCGTGCTCGCGGATCAGGCCGCTGACGATCTTGCGCATGTAGGCCAGGGAGAACTCCTGGTAGGCCGCTGCCGACAGGTTGCCACCCCAGGTATCGAAGATCTGCACCGCTTGCGCGCCGGCGAGGATCTGCCCGTTGAGGTAGCTGATGACCGACTGCGCGAGCTTGTCGAGCAGCAGGTGCATGGCCTGCGGATTGTCGTAGAGCATGGCCTTGGTCTTGCGGAAGTCTTTCGACGAGCCGCCTTCGACCATGTAGGTGGCCAGGGTCCAGGGGCTGCCGGAGAAGCCGATCAGCGGCACGCGGCCATTGAGCTCGCGGCGGATGGTGCTGACCGCGTCCATGACGTAGCCCAGGTCCTTCTGCGGATCAGGGATCGGCAGCGCTTCGATGTCGGCCAGGGTGCTGATGACCTTCTTGAAACGTGGGCCTTCGCCGGTTTCGAAGTACAGGCCCTGGCCCATGGCGTCAGGGATGGTGAGGATGTCCGAGAACAGGATCGCGGCGTCCAGCGGGTAGCGGTCCAGCGGTTGCAGGGTGACCTCGCAGGCAAACTGCGGGTTCATGCACAGGCTCATGAAGTCGCCGGCCTTGGCGCGGCTGGCGCGGTACTCCGGCAGGTAGCGGCCGGCCTGGCGCATCATCCACACCGGGGTGACGTCTACGGGTTGCTTGAGCAGGGCGCGCAGAAAACGATCGTTCTTCAAGGCAGTCATGTCGGCATCCGGAAAAAAAGTGGGGGCATTTTCTCAGAGCCCAACGTAAAAGGCACGGTATCAACCGTGCCTTTTGTCTATCGACTTGTGACAGGTCAATAGATTTCCTTAAAAGCATCGCTGGCAAGCCAGCTCCCACAGTGTACGCGGTGACTTTGTGGGAGCTGGCTTGCCAGCGATGAGGCCCGATCAGACCTCCAGGTAATCCAGAATCCCCTCGGCGGCATTGCGCCCCTCGAAGATCGCCGTCACCACCAGGTCGGAACCGCGGACCATGTCGCCACCGGCGAAGATCTTCGGGTTGCTGGTCTGGTGCTTGTAGGTGTTCTTCTCCGGTGCCACCACGCGGCCCTGGCTGTCGGTCTGGATGCTGAACTGCTCGAACCACGGCGCCGGGCTCGGGCGGAAGCCGAAGGCGATGACCACGGCATCGGCCGGGATGATCTCTTCGGAGCCCGGGATCGGCTCGGGGCTGCGGCGGCCACGGGCGTCCGGCTCACCGAGACGGGTCTCGACCACCTTCACGCCTTCGACCTTGTCTTCACCGACAATCGCAATCGGCTGGCGGTTGTAGAGGAACTTCACGCCTTCTTCCTTGGCGTTCTTCACCTCTTTGCGCGAGCCGGGCATGTTCGCCTCGTCCCGACGGTAGGCACAGGTCACGGCCTTGGCGCCCTGGCGGATGGAGGTGCGGTTGCAGTCCATCGCCGTGTCGCCGCCACCGAGTACCACGACCTTCTTGCCCTTCATGTCGACGAAATCTTCCGGCGACTTTTCAAAGCCCAGGTTGCGGTTGACGTTGGCCACCAGAAAATCCAGGGCATCGTGCACGCCGGGCAGGTCTTCACCGGGGAAGCCGCCCTTCATGTAGGTGTAGGTGCCCATGCCCATGAACACGGCATCGTATTCCTCGAGCAGCTGCTCCATGCTGACATCCTTGCCCACCTCGGTGTTGAGGCGGAACTCGATGCCCATGCCGGTGAAGACTTCGCGGCGATTGCTCAGCACGGTCTTTTCCAGCTTGAACTCGGGGATGCCGAAGGTCAGCAAGCCGCCGATTTCCGGGTTGCGGTCGAACACCACCGGAGTCACCCCGCCGCGCACCAGCACGTCGGCGCAACCCAGGCCGGCCGGACCGGCGCCGATGATGGCAACGCGCTTGCCGGTCGGCTTGACCTTGGACATGTCCGGGCGCCAGCCCATGGCGAAAGCGGTGTCGGTGATGTACTTCTCCACCGAGCCGATGGTCACCGCGCCAAAGCCGTCGTTGAGGGTGCAGGCACCCTCGCACAGGCGGTCCTGCGGGCACACCCGGCCGCAGACTTCCGGCAGGGTGTTGGTCTGGTGCGACAGCTCCGCGGCGGCGAGGATGTTGCCTTCGGCGACCAGCTTCAACCAGTTGGGGATGAAGTTGTGCACCGGGCACTTCCACTCGCAGTACGGGTTGCCACAGCCCAGGCAGCGGTGGGCCTGTTCGGCCGACTGCTGGGGTTTGAAGGGCTCGTAGATTTCCACGAACTCTTTCTTGCGTTGACGCAACAGTTTCTTCTTCGGATCCTTGCGCCCGACCTCGATGAACTGGAAGTCATTACTCAGACGTTCAGCCATGTTCAAAACCTCATCAAACTCTTCAGGCGCATATCACTGCGGGTTGGCACGGGTGCTGGACAGCAGGTTCTTCAGGTTGGCCGCCTTCGGCTTGACCAGCCAGAAGCGCCGCACGTAGTCGTCCAGGTTTTCCCAGAGCTCACGACCCCATTCGCTGTTGGTTTCTTCGACGTATTCAGCCAGCACGCGCTGCAGGTGGCTGCGATAAGCCTCCATGGCCTCGCCGCTGATGCGCTGGATCTCGACCAGTTCGTGGTTGAGCTTGTCGACGAAGCTGTTGTCCATGTCCAGCACGTAGGCAAAACCACCGGTCATGCCCGAGCCGAAGTTGTAACCGGTCTTGCCCAGAACGCAGACAAAGCCACCGGTCATGTACTCACAGCAGTGATCGCCTGTGCCCTCGACAATCGCGTGGGCACCGGAGTTGCGCACGGCAAAGCGCTCGCCCGCGGTACCGGCGGCGAACAGCTTGCCGCCGGTGGCGCCGTACAGGCAGGTGTTGCCGATGATGGCGCTGTGCTGGGTAGCGAACGGGCTGCCCGCAGGCGGTACGATCACCAGCTTGCCACCGGTCATGCCTTTACCGACGTAGTCGTTGGCATCGCCTTCGAGGTACATGTTCAGGCCACCGGCGTTCCATACGCCGAAGCTCTGCCCGGCAGTGCCCTTGAAGCGGAAGGTGATCGGTGCCTTGGCCATGCCCTGGTTGCCGTGCAGGCGGGCGATTTCGCCGGAAATCCGCGCGCCGATGGAGCGGTCGCAGTTGCAGATGTCCAGGGCGAACTCGGCGCCCGACAGGTCGCGGATGGCCGGCAGGGCCATATCGACCATCTTCTCGGCCAGCACGCCCTTGTCGAACGGCGGGTTGCGGTCGACTTCGCAGAACTGCGGCTTGTCGGCCGGCACGTGCTCGCTGCCCAGCAGCGGGCTGAGGTCCAGGTGCTTCTGCTTCTCGGTTTCGCCGGGGAGCATTTCCAGCAGGTCGGTACGCCCGATCAGCTCGCCGAGGCTGCGCACGCCCAGCTTGGCCAGCCACTCACGGGTTTCTTCGGCGACGTAGGTGAAGAAGTTCACCACCATGTCGACGGTGCCGATGTAGTGATCCTTGCGCAGCTTGTCGTTCTGGGTGGCGACGCCGGTGGCGCAGTTGTTCAGGTGACAGATACGCAGGTACTTGCAGCCCAGGGCGATCATCGGTGCGGTACCGAAGCCGAAGCTTTCGGCGCCAAGGATCGCCGCCTTGATCACGTCCAGGCCGGTTTTCAGGCCGCCGTCGGTCTGCACCCGGACCTTGCCGCGCAGGTCGTTGCCGCGCAGGGTCTGGTGGGTTTCGGCCAGGCCAAGCTCCCACGGCGCACCAGCGTACTTGATCGAGGTCAGCGGCGAAGCGCCGGTACCGCCGTCGTAGCCGGAGATGGTGATCAGGTCGGCATAGGCCTTGGCCACGCCGGCGGCGATGGTGCCAACACCCGCTTCTGCCACCAGCTTGACCGAAACCAGCGCCTGCGGGTTGACCTGCTTGAGGTCGAAGATCAGCTGCGAGAGGTCCTCGATCGAGTAGATGTCATGGTGCGGCGGTGGCGAGATCAGGGTCACGCCAGGCACGGAGTAGCGCAACCGGGCGATCAGGCCGTTGACCTTGCCGCCAGGCAGTTGCCCGCCCTCACCCGGCTTGGCGCCCTGGGCCACCTTGATCTGCAGCACTTCGGCGTTGACCAGGTACTCGGGGGTTACGCCAAAGCGGCCGGTGGCCACCTGCTTGATCTTCGAGCTCTTGATGGTGCCGTAGCGGGCCGGGTCTTCGCCGCCCTCACCGGAGTTCGAGCGCGCACCCAGGCGGTTCATCGCCTCGGCCAGGGCTTCGTGAGCCTCCGGCGACAGCGCGCCAAGGGAGATACCGGCGGAGTCGAAGCGCTTGAGAATCGCTTCCAGCGGTTCGATCTCGCTCAGCTCCAGCGGCTGCTCCAGGGTTTTCACCTTGAGCAGGTCGCGAATCATCGACACCGGACGCGTGTCGACCAGCGCGGTGTATTCCTTGAACTTGCTGTAGTCGCCCTGCTGCACGGCGGCCTGCAGGGTGTTGACCACGTCCGGGTTGTAGGCGTGGTATTCGCCACCGTGGACGAACTTCAGCAGGCCACCCTGCTGGATCGGCTTGCGCGCGCTCCACGCTTCGGCGGCGAGCAGCTTCTGCTCGTTCTCGATGTCGACGAAACGGGCGCCTTTCAGGCGGCTGGCAACGCCACGGAAGCTCAGGTTCACCACTTCTTCCGAGAGGCCGACGGCTTCGAACAACTGCGCACCACGGTAGGAACCGACAGTCGAAATACCCATCTTCGAGAGGATCTTCAACAGGCCCTTGGAGATGCCCTTGCGGTAGTACTTGAACACTTCGTCCAGGTCACCGAGCACTTCGCCGGTGCGGATCAGGTCGGCCAGCACTTCATAGGCCAGGTACGGATAGACGGCCGAAGCACCGAAACCGATCAGCACGGCGAAGTGATGCGGGTCGCGGGCGGTGGCGGTTTCAACCAGGATGTTGCTGTCGCAACGCAGGCCCAGCTCGGTCAGGCGGTGGTGCACGGCACCCACGGCCAGCGAGGCATGTACCGGCAGCTTGCCCGGGGCGATATGGCGGTCGCTCAGCACCAGCTGGGTCTTGCCGCTGCGCACGGCTTCTTCGGCCTGGTCGGCGATGTTGCGCACCGCTGCTTCCAGGCCAAGGCCTTCTGCGTAGTTGAGGTCGATAAGCTGACGCTCGAAACCGGGACGGTCGAGGTTCATCAGCGAACGCCATTTGGCCGGCGAGATCACTGGCGAGCTGAGGATCACCCGCGAGGCGTGCTCGGGGGATTCCTGGAAGATGTTGCGCTCGGCACCCAGGCAGATCTCCAGCGACATGACGATCGCTTCACGCAGCGGGTCGATCGGCGGGTTGGTGACCTGGGCGAACTGCTGGCGGAAGTAGTCGTAGGTCGAACGCACGCGCTGCGAAAGGATCGCCATCGGCGTGTCGTCGCCCATCGAACCGACCGCTTCCTGGCCTTGTTCGCCGAGCGGACGCAGCACCTGGTCGCGCTCTTCGAAGGTGACCTGGAACATCTTCATGTATTGCTTGAGCTGGTCAGCGTCGTAGCTGGCCACGCCCTGGTCGTCGCTGAGGTCAGCCTGGATGCGCAGGGCATTCTGACGCAGCCAGCGCTTGTACGGGTGGCGCGACTTCAGGCGGTTGTCGATGGCATCGGTGTCGAGGATCTGCCCGGTTTCGGTGTCCACGGCAAAGATCTGCCCCGGGCCGACACGGCCCTTGGCGATCACGTCTTCGGGCTTGTAGTCCCACACGCCGATTTCCGACGCCAGGGTGATGTAGCCGTTCTTGGTGGTGACCCAGCGCGCCGGGCGCAGGCCGTTGCGGTCGAGCAGGCACACCGCGTGGCGGCCTTCGGTCAGTACCACACCGGCCGGGCCGTCCCACGCTTCCATGTGCATGGAGTTGTATTCGTAGAAGGCGCGCAGGTCGGCGTCCATGGTCTCGACGTTCTGCCACGCCGGCGGAATGATCATGCGCACGCCACGGAACAGGTCGATGCCGCCAGTGACCATCAGTTCGAGCATGTTGTCCATGCTCGAGGAGTCGGAACCGACACGGTTGACCAGCGGGCCGAGCTCTTCGAGGTCGGGGATCAGGTCGTTGGCGAACTTGGTGCGACGCGCCTGGGCCCAGTTGCGGTTACCGGTGATGGTATTGATTTCGCCGTTATGGGCGAGGAAGCGGAACGGCTGCGCCAGCGGCCATTTCGGCAAGGTGTTGGTCGAGAAGCGCTGGTGGAACACGCAGATCGCGGTTTGCAGGCGCTCGTCGCTCAGGTCCGGATAGAAGGCGGCGAGGTCCGCCGGCATCATCAGGCCTTTGTAGATGATGGTCTTGTGCGAAAAGCTGCAGATGTAGTGGTCGGTGTCGGCGGCATTGGCCACCGAAGAGCGACGACGGGAACTGAACAGCTTGATGGCGAATTCCTGATCGCTCAGACCTTCACCGCCAACGAACACCTGCTCGATCTGCGGCAGGCGCTCCAGGGCCAGGCGGCCGAGGACGCTGGTGTCGATCGGCACTTTGCGCCAGCCCACCAGTTGCAGGCCCGCCGCGAGGATCTCGCGGTTCATGTTGGCGCGCGCGGCTTCAGCCTTGGCGTTGTCCTGATTGAAGAACACCATGCCGACCGCGTACTGCTTGGGCAGCTCATTGCCGAACTGTTCGCGGGCCACGGCGCGCAGGAACTGATCGGGCTTCTGCATGAGCAGACCGCAACCGTCGCCGGTCTTGCCGTCGGCGTTGATCCCACCGCGGTGGGTCATGCAGGTCAGGGCCTGGATGGCCGTTTGCAAAAGGTGGTGGCTGGGTTCGCCCGTCATATGGGCGATCAGGCCGAAACCACAGTTATCCTTGAATTCTTCGGGATGGTACAGACCTGTTTTCATAGACACTTTCTCACCAGGTTCGCCTCTCACCAAGGCAAATCTTTTTTTAGTACAACCACTTACCATCCACGCCGAACGAATGCCAGCTTTGCGGGGGCAATAGGGGAGCCATTGTTGCACAGCGACAGGGAAGCCCACAAATTTACGACGAATTGCCGTAAATCCATGTCGCGTTTTTGAATGTTTTTAAGCGTGCGCCGTGGTAACGGCATGGCTTGAGTCTGAAGCGTTTCAGCCTGGACTGCAAGATGGGCTTGTGGCCGGCAGTCTGGGACAGAAAAGCCTGCCGCGCAGTACGCAGCAGGCTTGACCGATGTTCAGGAGTCGCTCAGCAGGTGGCGGGGGTAGTGCCACCAGGCTATATCAGCGGGTCGAGGCCAGTTCTTGTTGGACGCTGGCGACGGTACGTGGCCAAGGTTTACCAGCCTGGACCTTGGCTGGCAAGGCCTTGATTGCAGCCAGAGCGGCATCACGGCTGGCAAAGTTGCCGTAAGTGATGACGTACAGTGGCTTGCCCTGCAGGGTTTTCTTGAAGTAGCGATAGTCGCCACCTTGAGCCTTGACGAAGGCCTGGGCCGACGCTTCGGAGCTGGTACCGAGGATTTGCACGACATAATTGCCCGGCTTCTGCCCGGCATACCAGCTACCACCGGCCGCAGGCTTGGCCGCCGGCTTCTCTGCAGGTTTAGGCGCAGGCTTGGCGGTTGCAACCTGGGTCGGCGCAGGCTTGGCCACCGGTGCAACCGGCTTGCTGGCAACTGGCGCTACCGGCTGCTGCACAGGTGCAACCGGCTGTGCCGCAGCAACAGGCTGTGCTGGCGTTGGCGCCGGGCCAGCGGCGACACCCGCTGGCGGTGCAATCGTGGTGACGGTCGGCGGTTGCAGAGCGGTTTCGCCAGCCGGCGTGGATTCTTCGCCTTCACCCATGCCGGTGGACTCGGCCAGCGGGCCACGCATGACCGGTTGCGACTGGCCTACCAGCGGCAGGGGCATCGGCTGCGAGTTGCCGGCGAATTCGATCGCCGGGCCGCCATTGTTCGACTGGGCATTGCCTGGCTGACCTTCGCCCAGTGGCAGTTGCGCCTGCTCGGCAGGGGCAGTAGGCGCCTGGTCACCCTTCTTCGGCATCAGCACGGCGGCCGCAACGGCGACCACAACGACTGCAGACAACGCCAGCACATGTTTCTTCGGCATATTGAACCCCATTGATGGTCGCTTCGCCGTTGTGCGGCTGGCGATCATGGCTTCGATCAAGGTATCGCGGGCGACCTGGTTGATTGCCCCAGGCCAGCCGTCAGAGTTTTGGTGAATATCAACGATCTGCTCACTGCTGAACACCTCGATGCCCCGCCCGGCACCTTCCAGGCGCTGCTCGAGGTATTCACGGGTTTCTTCTTCGCTGTAGGGCTCAAGCTCGATGACGTGAAACCGCTCTTGCTCGGCATTGAGCTCTTCCAGCCCGGCGATCAGTGACGGCTCGCCAAACAGGAAGACATGCGGACGCCCTTCCGGAGTGCCCGCCGCCAACTCCAGCAAGGCTTGGAGTGCCGACTCGCCAAGTTGTTCCGCATCGTCCACCAGCAGATAGACTTCCTGCCCGGTCAGTGCCAGTTGCACCACCTGGGCAAGAATGTCCGGAACTTCAGCCTGGGCCACGCCCAGCGACTGGGCAACCTGGGCGAGCAGGCTGGCGGCATCGCTGGCGCCACGGGCGGAAACCACCACGCTCTGCACCGATTGCTTGTTGGTGCTGGCCACCAGGGCCTGGCGCAGCAGGGTCTTGCCACTGCCTTGAGGGCCGGTGACCACCAGCAGCAACTGGCTGTAACGGGCCAGGTGGTGCAGTTGACCGAGCACCGGCTTGCGCTGGGCAGGGAAGAATTTGAAACCCGGCACCCGTGCAGCGAAGGGGTCGTGGTTCAACTGGTAATGGCCGAGAAAGGCCTCGTCGGCATGCAAACTAGTCATCGGACGCTCATCAACCTCAAAGCTGGGCCACGATCGCGCGGTAATCCGCGGCCAGCGTGGCCTGAAGAATCTCTTTTGGATAGTCGTCGGTGACCACCGCTTCGCCCATGCGGCGCAGCAGGACCAGACGCAGACGACCGTCGAGTACCTTTTTATCTACTGCCATGTGTTCCATGAACTGCGCCGGGGACATCTGTGCCGGCGGCACAACCGGCAAGCCTGCATCCTGGAACAGACGGATACCACGGTCACGCTCCTGCTGGCTGATCCAGCCCAGGCGCATGGACATCTCCAGGGCCATTACGGTGCCAGCAGCGACGGCCTCACCGTGAAGCCACACACCATAGCCCATGTGGGTCTCGATGGCGTGGCCAAACGTGTGGCCCAGGTTCAGGGTGGCGCGCACGCCCGACTCGCGTTCATCGGCGCCAACCACCGCGGCCTTGGCCGCGCAGGAACGGCGGATGGCTTCAGTCAGCGCCGCCTGGTCGAGGCCGCGCAGGGCCTGCATGTGCTCTTCGAGCCAGCCAAGAAACGGTTCGTCACAGATCAGGCCGTACTTGATCACTTCGGCCAGGCCCGCCGACAGCTCGCGCGGTGGCAGGGAATTGAGGCTGCGGGTGTCGATCAGCACCGCGTTGGGCTGATAGAAGGCACCGACCATGTTCTTGCCCAGCGGGTGGTTGATACCGGTCTTGCCACCCACCGACGAATCGACCTGGGACAGCAAGGTCGTCGGCACCTGGATGAAATCCACGCCGCGCTGGTAGCAGGCAGCAGCAAAGCCGGCCATGTCGCCAATCACCCCGCCGCCAAGCGCGACCACGGTAGTACGGCGGTCGTGGCGGGCAGTCAGCAGCGCATCGAAGATCAGCTGCAGGGTTTCCCAGTTCTTGTAAGCCTCACCATCCGGCAACACCACCGGCAGCACCGAATAGGCACCCAGGGTCTTGCGCAGACGGTCGAGATAGAGGGGCGCGACAGTCTCGTTGGACACGATGGCGACCTGCCGGCCAGCGATATGCGGCGCCAGCAGTTCAGGCTGATCCAGCAGGCCTTCGCCAATGTAGATCGGGTAGCTACGTTCGCCCAATTCGACCTTTAGTGTCTGCATGTGTCCCCACAATGAACTAGGCGCGGCATCGATGGCTCGAACCGCGCGATAACGGTGTGCCCTGTCACGGCATGACTGGTCGCCGAGGATAGTCCTGGCTTAACGGGGCGGCAACTTCTGCAAGCGCTCGAGAATATCCTGCACCACCATCCGCGGCGGCCGTTCGTCGGTTTCCACCACCAGATCGGCAATCTCGCGGTAAAGCGGGTCGCGAACCTCCAGCAGCGCGCGCAAGGTCGCCTCCGGGTTGGCCGTGCGCAGCAACGGCCGGTTGCGATCACGCGAGGTGCGCCCGACCTGCTGCTCGACCGAGGCGTGCAGGTACACCACCCGCCCGCCGGCATGCAGGGACTGGCGGTTGGCATCGCGCATCACCGCGCCACCACCGGTAGCCAGCACCACGCCATCTAACGCGCAAAGCTCGGCGATCATCGCCTGCTCGCGGTCACGAAAGCCCGGCTCGCCTTCCTTATCGAAGATCCACGGGATATTGGCGCCGGTGCGCAATTCAATTTCCTTGTCGGAATCCTTGAACGGCAGGCGCAGCTCTTTGGCCAGCAGGCGGCCGATGGTGCTTTTGCCAGCACCCATCGGCCCCACAAGTATCAAATTTCGCACAGAATCAACGACTCACAGCAATCGCCTGGTCACTCATGATACGCGGAGTCAGGAAGACCAGCAGCTCGGATTTTTTCTCTTGTAGAACATCGCGACGAAACAGCCGCCCAACATACGGCACATCGCCGAAAAATGGCACCTTGTCGACAACTTTACTTTGCACCGTCGAGTACACACCGCCGATCACGATGGTCTCGCCATCATTGATGCGTACCTTGGCGTTGACCTCGTTCTTGCGGATCGCCGGCACGTGATCAAGGGCATTGAGGTAGTCGGGCTCGTCCTTGGTCACCTTGACCGCCATGATCACCCGGTTGTCCGGGGTAATCTGCGGGGTCACCTCAAGAGACAGCGACGCCTCGCGGAAGGTCACGGACGTGGCACCGCTGCCGCTGGTTTCCTGGTACGGCACTTCGGTGCCCTTGAGGATCCGCGCGGTTTCCTTGTCGGCGGTAACCACCTTGGGCTGGGAGATGACTTCGCCGTTGCCGGTCTTTTCCATGGCGCTGAGTTCCAGATCGAGCAATACGTTATTGCGCACCAGGCCAACCCCGATGCTAGCCGCCGCCCGATCGACACCGAGGTCGACAAAAGTCTCGGCGCTGCCAAGGCTCAAGCCCTTGCCCACCTGCACAGCCCCACCCCAGCGCACCCCAAGACTCTTCTCGAAATCGACATTGGCCTCGACGATGCGTGCTTCGATCATCACCTGACGAACCGGCACGTCCAGTTCGCCGATCAGCCTGCGCAGCTCTTCCAGGCGCTCCGGCGGCTGGCTGGCGACCAGGGTGTTGGTGCGCTCGTCGACACTCAGCGAGCCGTGGCTGGTGCCCCCGGCCTCATGGGCCATCAGGGCATGGAAAAGCTCGGCAATATCAGTGGCCTTGGCGTGGTGAATCGGGATCAGCTCGCGCCGTGCCGGCACTGATCCGGCCAGCTCGGCAAGCGGCGCGACCAACAGCACATTACCGTCCTTGCGTTGCTCCAGGCCCTTGCTGCGCAGCACCAGGTCCAACGCGTGATCCCAGGGCACATCCTGCAAACGCAAAGTCACCTTGCCCTGCACCGCATCACTGGCCACCAGGTTGACCCCAGAAAAGTCAGCCAGCACCTGCAACACCGTGCGTACCTCGACATCCTGGAAATTCAACGACAGCGGCTCACCGCCGTACAGCTGCTTCCCCGCAAACGCACCGGCAGACAGGCAGCTCCCTATCAGCGCGGCAACAACACCTCCCTTGCCCATCGATGACCTCCCTGGTCAGCACCTTCATCGCAGGGCGAGTATTCGCCGCCGCGCTTGCCAGCCTTGGCCGGCGACAAAAACCTGCTCGATGACTTCGACCTGGCGCTCGCCGACCTCGACAACCTGCCCCTGATCACGGCCCAGCCGGTCGCCGACCTGCAGCCGATGCACCCGGCCGTCGGCCTGAATCAGCGCGTAGCGGACTCCGCGACTGGCCAGGCTACCGACCATCTCTAGCCGCTCCAGCGCCAGGCGCTGCAACCCATCGGCATGCGGCTGCAGAGCAGAAGGCGCAAAGGGATCGCGCAGCACAGTGACTGCTCGTCGCTCGGGAAGCGACGGCTGCAGGCCCTCTGCCAAGGCATGCAGCGAGTGCTGACGATAGGACCGGGCTTGCAGCTCCATGTGCATAAGCCCCGCATCGGCCGGCTTGAGCGAAAGGCCATGCAAGGTCACCAGCCGCGATTGCCCGGCCAGGTCAGCAAAGAACGCGGCGAGGGCCGAAAAGGCGCCACGCAGACGCAGTTGCAGGGGGAGTTCAAGGTAGTGCTCCGCGGACGACGCTTCGAGTACCTGCAACTGTTCGATGGCCACCTCATGGGCCTCGGCCAGGCGGGACAGGGTTTCGAACACAGCTGGCTCGTCACTCCCCACCGACAATTGCCAGCGGGCTTGTTGCAGTCGGCTGCGCACTGCTGCGGCCTGCTCGACGCTGCCTGCACCCTCGCGCGGCGATTGATCGGCCACTTGGGCTGCCTGCGTCATCAACGGCCGCAAATGCAGGGTGTAAGCCAAGCCCGCCAGCAGTGCCAGCAACCCTGTCAGCATCACAACCGGCACAGGCCAGACGCACCGTGCCACCCGACCCCAGAAGCTCAAGGCGCAACCTTCAGGGCTGCGACCAGCTCGAACGCATGGCCTTCCTCGACTGCACTCAACAGCTGTAATTCGGCAGAACTGATCAAGGGTGAAGACGAAAGGCTGTCTGCCAGCTGCGCAACCGCTGAAGCCGACTGAGCCATCCCGGCAAGCCTTAGCGCAGTCGGCTCCTGGCTCAGGGCGGTGAGGTACAGTCCGTCGGGCATGGCCCGCTCGACCTGCTCGAGCAAATCCACGGCGAAATAGCGACCGGCCTGCAAGCCCTCCAACTGACGCAGTTCATGCAACAAGGCCTCAGGCTCCCGCTGCCCACCGCCCTGTTTGAGCGCGGCCTGACTCAACGCCTGTTCCTGCAACACGCCCCGAAAATGGTAATCAACAACCCCGGTGGCAACAGCCGCCAGCAGCACAACACCGGCACAGCCTGCCTGAAACCTTCGAATACGCAGTTGATGGCGGCGCTCGCGCCATGGCAACAGGTTTAGCCGCACACCCCGCATGGCCAGGCCGCAGGCAACGGTCAGGCTCGATGCCTCGTGGGAAAGATCGGCGTCGATCTGCAGCGTTGCCGCATCGTCAGTGGTCGCACGCTGCAATGCATGGCTATCAACCTCCAGCACCCTGGCGCTCAGCCCTGCGACTTCAAAGGTGCCCTCCAGCACATCCAGCAACCCGCGATGGCAGGCCGCAACAGCCACCTGCACGCTCACAGCATCGCCGGCAGGCGGCTCCAGCACCCGGTAATCCAGAGCGGTGTCTTCAAGGTCAAAGGGGATGAACTGCTCGGCGGCATCGCGCACCTGTGCAGCGACTTCGGCATCGCTCAGGCCTGTCGGCAGCGTCATCAATTTGCTGATGGCCCGCGTGGCCGGCAATGCCACAGCGGCCTGCCGACAGCGGCTACCACTGCGCTGCAGCGCGCGTTTCAAGGCCTGGCCGACCACTTCGGGGTCGGCAATCCAGCCGTCCAGCATGGCCCCTGCAGGCAGCGGCTCAAGCGCCCAGGCCCGCACGTGCCAGGCGCCTTTGCGTCGGTGCAACTGCACCAGTCGGATAGACGGCGGGGCAATTTCTATCCCCAGGAGTGAACCGGCATCCATGCCGAAGCGTCCAAGCATTGGTTTTTTCCTTGCTGACGACAGCCGCGCGCGTAACGCGGCGAGTTGAAAAATGCTTATAATGCCCAGCGTTTATCCTTTGTCCGCTGGCCCCGCGCGCAACCCATTCTTCTATCTGGACGCCCAAAAGCCTTGATACGCCTGCTGAAGTTCTTCTGGTGGTCTTTCGTCGCAGTCATCTGCGCGCTCGTGCTCGGTCTGAGCGGCGCATTTCTGTATCTTAGCCCCAGCTTGCCCTCGGTAGAGGCCCTCAGAAGCATCCAGTTGCAGATCCCTTTGCGGGTCTACAGCAGCGACGGCAAGCTGATCGCCGAGTTCGGCGAAATGCGCCGCTCGCCCATCCGTTTCGCCGACATTCCGCCGCATTTCATCCAGGCTTTGCTGTCGGCCGAAGACGACAATTTCGCCAATCACTACGGCGTCGACCCCAGCAGCCTGATGCGTGCTGCAACACAATTGCTCAAGTCCGGGCATATCCAGACCGGCGGCAGCACCATCACCATGCAGGTGGCGAAGAACTTCTTCCTCAGCAGCGAACGCAGCTTCTCGCGCAAGACCAACGAGATTCTCCTGGCCCTGCAGATCGAACGCGAACTGACCAAGGACGAGATCCTCGAGCTGTACGTCAACAAGATTTACCTGGGCAACCGCGCCTACGGCATCGAGGCCGCAGCACAGGTGTACTACGGCAAATCGATCCGCGATGTGAGCCTGGCGCAGATGGCGATGATCGCCGGCCTGCCGAAAGCACCGTCGCGCTTCAACCCGCTGGCCAACCCGGTGCGCGCCAAAGAGCGCCGCGACTGGATCCTGGGGCGCATGTACAAGCTCGGCAAGATCGACGAAGCCAGCTACCAGGCGGCCCTGGCCGAGCCGATCAACGCCAGCTACCACGTACCGACTCCAGAAGTTAACGCCCCTTACATCGCCGAAATGGCCCGCGCTGAAATGGTCGGCCGCTACGGCAGCGATGCCTACACCGAAGGCTTCCGCGTCACCACCACGGTGCCGAGCGACCTGCAGGAAATCGCCAACAAAGCCGTACTCAACGGCCTGACGGCCTACGACGAGCGCCATGGTTACCGTGGCCCCGAGTCGCGCTTCCCGGGCAAGACCCGCGACGCTTGGGTGCAGGAACTGAGCAAGCAACGCCCGCTGGGCGGCCTGGAACCGGTGATCGTCACCGAAGTCAGCAAAGCCGGCCTGCAGGTGCTGACCCGCGCCGGCAATCAGGAGAGCGTAGCCTGGGACACCATGAAGTGGGCCCGCCCGTTCCTCAACACCAACAGCCAGGGCCGTGCGCCGCAGCAACCCTCGGACGTTGCCCAGGTCGGTGACCTGATTCGCGTACAGCGCCTGGACGACGGCAGCCTCAAGTTCAGCCAGGTGCCAGGGGCGCAGAGCGCACTGGTATCGCTGGACCCGAACAGCGGCGCGATCCGCGCCCTGGTCGGCGGTTTCTCGTTCGAACAGAGCAACTACAACCGCGCCATGCAGGCCAAGCGCCAACCAGGTTCGAGCTTCAAGCCATTCGTGTACAGCGCCGCGCTGGACAACGGCTACACCGCCGCCAGCCTGGTCAACGACGCGCCGATCGTGTTCGTCGACGAGTACCTGGACAAGGTCTGGCGGCCGAAGAACGACACCAACACCTTCCTCGGCCCGATCCGCATGCGCGAGGCGCTGTACAAGTCGCGCAACCTGGTATCGATCCGCCTGCTGCAGGCCATGGGTGTCAGCTCGACCATCGACTACATCAGCAAGTTCGGCTTCAACAAGCAGGACCTGCCGCCCAACCTGTCCCTGGCCCTGGGCACCGCAACCCTGACGCCGATGGAAATCGCCACCGGCTGGAGCTCCTTTGCCAACGGCGGCTACAAGATCAGCCCGTACCTGATCGAGCGCATCGAAAGCCGCAACGGCGAGACCCTGTTCACCGCCAACCCGCCACGTGTGCCGCAAGCCGAGCAGGTCGAAGCCGGCATCGCCGCACCAGAGCAGGCAATCAGCACCCAACTGCCAGGTGAAGGCCTAAGTACCGTCACCAGCAACGAACCTGCTGCCATCGTTCAACCGCCGGCCGTGGCCGAGCGCATCATCGACGGTCGCACCAGCTACATCCTCACCAGCATGCTCCAGGACGTGATCAAGCGCGGCACCGGGCGCCGCGCCCTGGCCCTGGGCCGTACTGACCTGGCCGGCAAGACCGGCACCACCAACGAGTCCAAGGACGCCTGGTTCTCCGGCTACAACGCCGATTACGTAACCACGGTGTGGACTGGTTTCGACCAGCCGGAAACCCTTGGCCGCCGCGAGTATGGCGGCACGGTGGCGCTGCCGATCTGGATGAGCTACATGGGCGCCGCGCTCAAGGACAAACCCAACCATGCCCCGGCCGAGCCGGAAGGCATCCTCAGCCTGCGCGTCGACCCGGTCAGTGGCCGGGCAGCGGCACCGGGTACACCGAATGCCTACTTCGAACTGTTCAAGGCCGAAGATACGCCACCGTCGGTCAATGAGCTGGGCAACGGCAGTGCGCCAGGCAGCCCGCTGCCAGCGGACGAAGCGGCACCGATCGACCTGTTCTGATGGCCAATGGGGCTGCTTCGCCAGCCCATCGCCGGCAACGCCGGCTCCCACAATCACGCTGCATACGCTGAACCTGTGGGAGCTGGCCTTGCCAGCGATGATGCCAACACCCACCCACAGACGATCCCCCACAAAAAAGCCCCGACTCTCGCGAGCCGGGGCTTTTGGTTACAACGCTACAACAGCTTAGCCGTTGAACACGTCATCCACGCTTTTCAGCGGGTAGTTCTTCGGATACGGCAGGGTCGCTACGCCAGTCTCGATTGCGGCCTTGGCCACGGCATCGGAAACGACGGTGATCAGACGGGCATCCATTGGCTTCGGAATGATGTACTCACGGCCAAATTCCAGGGCGTCGACGCCGTAGGCTGCGCAAACTTCCTTCGGCACTGGCAGCTTGGCCAGGTCTTTCAGGGCGTTGGCGGCGGCGATCTTCATTTCTTCGTTGATGCGCTTGGCGCGAACGTCCAGGGCACCGCGGAAAATGAACGGGAAGCCCAGTACGTTGTTGACCTGGTTCGGGTAGTCGGAACGACCGGTGGCCATGATCACGTCATCACGGGTGGCGTGAGCCAGCTCCGGGGAGATCTCTGGGTCAGGGTTGGAGCAGGCGAACACGATCGGGTTCGGCGCCATCGACTTCAGGCCTTCAGCGCTCAGCAGGTTCGGGCCGGACAGGCCGACGAACACGTCAGCGCCTTGCAGGGCATCAGCCAGGGTGCGCTTGTCGGTAGCGTGGGCGAACACTGCCTTGTACTGGTTCAGGTCGTCACGGCCAGCGTGGATCACGCCAGTACGGTCAACCATGAAGATGTTCTCGATCTGTGCGCCCATGCTCACCAGCAGCTTCATGCAGGAGATGGCGGCAGCACCGGCGCCCAGGCAGACGATCTTGGCGTCGGCCAGGTTTTTGCCAGCGATTTCCAGGGCGTTGATCATGCCGGCGGCGGTAACGATCGCGGTGCCGTGCTGGTCATCGTGGAATACCGGGATGTCGCACTGTTCGATCAGCGCGCGCTCGATTTCAAAGCACTCTGGCGCCTTGATGTCTTCGAGGTTGATGCCGCCGAAGGTGATGGAAATGCGCTTGACGGTGTCGATGAAGGCCTGCGGACTCTCGGAGTCGACTTCGATGTCGAACACGTCGATACCGGCGAAACGCTTGAACAGAACGCCCTTGCCTTCCATGACCGGCTTGGACGCCAGTGGGCCGAGGTTACCCAGGCCGAGGATGGCGGTGCCGTCGGAAATGACTGCTACCAGATTGCCCTTGCCGGTGTACTTGTACGCCAGCTCTGCATCGCGAGCAATTTCGCGTACCGGCTCAGCAACGCCTGGGCTATAGGCCAGCGCCAGGTCGCGAGCAGTCGCGGTAGGTTTGGTGAGCTCGACGCTCAGTTTCCCCGGACGAGGCTGAGCATGATATTCGAGAGCGGCGGTTTTCAGATCTGACATGGTGGGCATTCCGCTATTTACTGTTCTGACGGACCGCCGAGGATACGCAAAGAGCAAAGGGCCGACAAGACTGGTCGGTCACTTGTGTCAAGGCCTTTAACCTACGACTTTCCGCCAAGAGCCGCAGTCTGCAAGGGTTTCGATGTGTACAATCGAAATTAAAAATGTAGACAATTTTTTATCTTTCGACCCTTTCCAGCATCGAAGGATCGGTCAGCGGTAGCAACCAGCGCTGCTGACCAGGCTTCAGGCCACCTTTGCGGGAACGATCCAGCACCCAACCGCGGGCTTCGATGTGCCGACCTTTCAGATCAGTAAAGAAGGAAGAGGGGAAATTGCGCTGCAGGCGCGCCGGCACCTGGAGCACCAGAGAATCGTCAATTTCGATCCAGATACCACCGCGATTGCGCTCGATATCCATCACCTTTCCACTTATCAGTGCAAAGCCAGACTGGCGCAACTCGCTTGCCGGGGTCTGTGGCGCTTGCCGCCACAGGCCCTTGCCGGCCTGACGAGCGGCGCGCTCGGCCTGCTCCTGGCAGACTGTCAGTGAGACGTTTGGCGCCACCGCAACCCGGTAACCAAGGCCTTCACTGAGCAGTTGTGCTTCGAAATTGTCGCCAGAGCGGCCGTAGACATGCGCCAGAGTGCGGCCGTATTTGTCCCGCGCCTCGACCCCGGGAACCAGGCCAACCTGGCCGCCACTGGCCTTGACCAGGGCCTGCAAGCGTTGGCGTGCGGCCTCGGCGAAGGCTTCACTGGTGCGACCCTTGCGACCGATTTCCGGTGCATTGATGCCGATCAAGCGAACGCTGCGACCATCATTCAGACGCAAGGTATCGCCGTCGACCACCTGACGCACGCTGACGACCTGCGCATCGACGGGTGCCGTGCAGAACGCCAGGGCCGGCAACTGCCAAATCGCGCCCATAAAAAAGGCGCCCGCGAGGGACGCCTTTTTCAGCAGCAATGCCAAACCCATGGGGCCAGCTTCGCGCAATCTTACTTCTTGGCACCGAACATGCCGAAGCGATCGGCGAACTTCTGTACGCGGCCGCCGGTGTCCAGGACCTTCTGCTTACCGGTGTAGAACGGGTGGCAGAGGTTGCAAACGTCGATCGGCAGGGCCTTGGCCAGAGTCGAACGAGTTTCGAATTTGTTACCGCAGCTGCAGGTAACTTCTACAGCTTCGTATACCGGATGGATATCGGCTTTCATGGTGTTTCCTCAGTGCTGACGTGCCGCCACTCAACACCATTGTTGAATACCGCACGCAAAATAGGGTCGGAATAATACCAGAGCAAACAGCCAACGCAAGTTGTCGCTTACACCGGCGGTCGTCTGCTAGGCTCGCCGGACCCTGGAATTCCCCTGCAGAGAACCTTTCGCGTGTCCGACGTCATTCTACGCCTTGCCCTGCCCTCGCCCCTGCGGCGGCTGTTCGACTACAGGGCACCGGCGAGCATGGCGCGCCAGGCACTGACCCCGGGCATGCGTATTCGCGTACCGTTCGGTCGACGCGAGATGATCGGCATCCTCATCGAAATCAGCGAAACCAGCGAGGTACCGGCCGACAAGCTGAAGCCGGCCATTGCCCTGCTCGACCCGGTGTCGCCACTGCCGCCGGCACTGTTCAAGTTGTGCCTGTGGACCGCGCAGTATTATCAGCACAGCCTCGGCGACACCCTTAGCTGGGCGCTGCCGGTGCTGCTGCGCCAGGGCGAGCCGGCCGAGGCGCGCCAGGAGCGATTCTGGCAAGTGGCCCCGGGGGCACGCCTGGACGACCCGCGCATCACCCGCGCGCCACGGCAACGCGAAGCCCTGGCGACCCTGGCGCAGCACCCCCACGGCGTGGCCCACACACTGCTGAGCAAACTGATGCTGAGCAAGGACAGCCTCGACCTGCTGCTGGCCAAGGAGCTGGTTCAGGTTGAAGTACGCCGCCACCTGCCCCAGGAGCGTCACGAACACTGGCTGGCGCAGCCGGAGCTGCCACTGAACGACGAGCAGCGCGCTGCCTTCAACGCCGTGCGTTCGGGCTTTGACAGCTTTCATGCCTTTTTATTGGCCGGGGTCACCGGCAGCGGCAAGACCGAGGTCTACCTGCAGTTGATCCGCGAAACCCTGGAAGCCGGCAAGCAAGCGCTGATCCTGATCCCGGAGATCAACCTCGGGCCGCAAACCCTGGCGCGCTTCGAGCAGCGTTTCAACGCGCGCATCGCCTTGCTGCACTCGGCGGTCAACGACCGCGAGCGCCTGGATGCCTGGCTGGCCGCCCGTGACGGTGAAGCCGACATCATCATCGGCACCCGTTCGGCACTGTTCACACCGATGAAAAACCCGGGGCTGATCATCATCGATGAAGAGCACGACGGCTCGTACAAACAGCAGGAAGGCCTGCGCTACCACGCCCGCGACCTGGCGCTGGTACGCGCGCGCCAGGAGAACATCCCGATCCTGCTGGGCTCGGCCACGCCTTCGCTGGAGAGCCTGCACAACGCCCACAGCGGCCGCTACGGCCTGCTGCACCTGCACCAGCGCGCTGGCGGCGCCCAGCAGCCACGCTTCTTGCGCCTGGATGTAAAAAGCCGGCCGCTGGACAGCGGCATCAGCGGTCCGATGCAGCAAGCCATTGGCCAGACCCTGGCTGCCGGCCAGCAAGTACTGGTGTTCCTCAACCGCCGCGGCTTTGCCCCGACACTGCTGTGCCATGACTGCGGCTGGATGTCCGAATGCCCGCGCTGCGATGCACGGATGACCGTGCACCAGCGCTCCAACGAGCTGCGCTGCCACCACTGCGGCTATGACGAGCGGGTGCCGCGCCAGTGCCCGCAGTGCAACAAGGTCGACCTGCGCCCGGTCGGCGCCGGTACCGAGCGCGCCGAAGAGCGCCTGAGCATTCTCTTTCCGGATTACCCGGTACTGCGCGTTGACCGCGACAGCACCTCGCGCAAGGATGCGATGAACCAGTTGTTCGCCACCGTCCAGCGCGGCCAGCCGTGCATCCTGGTCGGCACCCAGATGCTCGCCAAGGGGCATCACTTTCCGCGGGTGACCCTGGTGTCGATCCTCGATGCCGACGGCGGACTGTTCTCCGGCGATTTTCGCGCCAGCGAGCGCATGGCGCAGATGATCGTCCAGGTCGCCGGCCGGGCCGGGCGCGCCGAAGAGCCGGGCAAGGTGATCATCCAGACCCACCTGGCCGACCATCCTTTATTGGTGCAACTGACCGAACAAGGCTACTTCGCCTTTGCCGAACAGGCCTTGAGCGAGCGCCGCGCCGCCGGTTTGCCGCCTTTCGCGCACCTGGCCCTGCTGCGCGCTGAAGCGCACAAGCCAGGGCAAGCCGAGGGTTTTCTCGATGAAGCCTGCAGCGCCGCCGAGCAGTTGCTGGCCGAACAGAACTTGCACGGTATCGAGCTGCTCGGCCCGGTACCGGCACCCATGGAGCGCCGTGCCGGGCGGTTTCGTGCGCAATTGTTGCTCCAGGCCAATGCCCGGGCACCTTTGCATCGACTGATCAGCGCCTGGTTGCTAGTGTTGGAGCAGATGCCGTCCGGGCGGCAGGTGCGTTGGTCGCTGGATGTCGATCCGGTGGATTTGTACTGATCCATCGCGGGGCAAGCCCGCTCCTACACATCCCTGTAGGAGCGGGCTTGCCCCGCGATAGCGCCCCAAAGGTTGGCAACCTCGCCCCGGCAACGGATAATGTCCAGTTTTTCCACCTGCGCATCGAAGCGCCGCCGCGCTTGCGGTCGAAAGAGAAGCCCATGAAAGACACCATTCGCCAGCTGATCCAGCAAGCCCTCACCCAACTCGTCACCGACGGTGTGCTGCCTGAAGGGCTGACGCCGGCGATCCAGGTGGAGAACGCCCGGGACAAGACCCACGGCGACTTCGCCAGCAACATCGCGATGATGCTGGCCAAGCCGGCCGGCATGAAGCCGCGCGACCTGGCCGAGAAGCTCATCGCCGCCCTGCCTGCCGACGAGCAGGTCAGCAAGGTCGAGATTGCCGGCCCGGGCTTTCTCAACTTCTTCCAGAATACCCAGGCCCTGGCCTCGCGCCTGGATGCGGCCCTGGCCGACGCCAAGCTGGGCGTGAAGAAAGCCGGCCCGCAGCAGAAGGTGGTGGTCGACCTGTCGGCACCGAACCTGGCCAAGGAGATGCACGTCGGCCACCTGCGCTCGACCATCATCGGTGACGCCGTGTCGCGCGTGCTGGAGTTCCTCGGCGATGACGTGATCCGTCAGAACCACGTTGGCGACTGGGGCACCCAGTTCGGCATGCTGATGGCCTATCTGCAGGAAAACCCGATCACCAGCGACGAGCTGTCGGACCTGGAAAACTTCTACCGCGCAGCGAAAAAGCGCTTCGACGAATCCGAAGAGTTCGCCGACCGTGCCCGTGGCCTGGTGGTCAAGCTGCAAGCCGGCGACCCGGAATGCCTGAAGCTGTGGACTCGCTTCAAGGACATCTCGCTGTCGCACTGCCAGAAGACCTACGAGCTGCTCAACGTCAAACTGACCATGGCTGACGTCATGGGCGAAAGCGCCTACAACGATGACCTGGCCAATGTCGTCAACGACCTCAAGGCCAAGGGCCTGCTGGTCGAAAGCAAGGGCGCCCAGTGCGTGTTCCTTGAAGAGTTCAAGACCGCCGAAGGCGAGCCATTGCCGGTCATCGTGCAGAAAGCCGACGGCGGCTACCTGTATGCCACCACCGACCTCGCTGCCGTGCGCTACCGCAGCAACGTACTCAAGGCCGACCGCGCCCTGTACTTCGTCGACCAGCGCCAGGCCCTGCACTTCAACCAGGTGTTCGAAGTGGCCCGCCGCGCCGGTTTCGTCGGCCACCCGATGCACATGGAACACATGGGCTTTGGCACCATGAACGGCGCCGACGGCCGTCCGTTCAAGACCCGCGACGGCGGCACGGTGAAGCTGATCGACCTGCTCACCGAAGCCAAGGAACGTGCCTACGCCCTGGTCAAGGAGAAAAACCCTGAGCTGCCCGAGGCCGACCTGCGCGCCATTGGCGAAGTCGTCGGGATTGGCGCGGTGAAGTACGCCGACCTGTCCAAGCACCGCACCAGCGACTACAGCTTCAACTTCGAACTGATGCTCAATTTCGAAGGCAACACCGCGCCTTACCTGCTGTACGCCTACACCCGCGTTGCCGGTGTGTTCCGCAAGCTGGGCAAGAGCTTCGACGAAGTCGACGGCCAGATCATCCTGCAAGCACCACAGGAGCAGGACCTGGCTGCACGCCTGGCGCAGTTCGGCGAGATCCTCAACAACGTTGCCGAAAAAGGTACCCCGCACGTGCTGTGCGCCTACCTGTACGACGTTGCCGGCCTGTTCTCCAGCTTCTACGAGAACTGCCCGATCCTCGGCGCCGACACCCCTGAACAGCAGCAGAGCCGCCTGCGTCTGGCGGCCCTGACCGGTCGTACCCTCAAGCAAGGTCTGGAACTGCTCGGCCTGGAAACCCTGGAGCGCATGTAAGTTGGCTGCCAAGAAAAAACCTGCACCCAAGCGCGGCGCCAGCCGCTATCAGGCACCTGCCAAGCAACCGATCCCGGGCTGGCTGTGGCTGGCAATCGGCCTGTCGGTGGGCGCCTTTGTCGTTTTCCTGATGAAGCTCGAGCCGGGCAACGGCGAGGTCAAGCGTACCAAGCCCGAGCAACAGAAGGCCGAGAAGGTCGCCGAAGCCAACAAAACCGCACCCAGCCCGCAGCAGCCGGTGAAGCCGAAGTACGACTTCTATACCCTGCTGCCGGAATCGGAAGTGATCGTGCCGCCTGAAGCGGTACCGGAGAAAACCCCGCCGGTGCCGGCGCAACCTCCGGTCACCCCGGCGGAAGCGGCGAAGATCGACACCGCCCGCGCCCAGGCAGCGCTGATGGGGCAGACGCCACCGCCAGCACCACCGGTGATCAAGCCGGCGGCCACCACCCAGTTCTTCCTGCAGGCCGGTTCGTTCCGCAAGCAGGCCGATGCCGACAAGGTCCGCGCGCAGATCATCCTGCTCGGCCAGGCGGTCAAGGTGGAGTCCGGTACGGTGAAGGAAGAAACCTGGTACCGCGTGCTGGTCGGCCCGTTCAGCAACCGTGAACAGCTGACCGTGGCGCAGAAGCAACTGGCCGGCAGCGGCTTCAGCAACCTGCTGCTGCAACAGCGCCAGACCCGCCAGTAACCCCGCCCCAAGGCCTTGTCGCAGAGCGCTGCGACAAGGCCTCAGGCTTTAACGCCGCTGGGCGTTGGCCAGTGACACCTGGGTATTGAGCGTCCAGAAGTCATACAGCACCCCGACCAGAAACAGCCCGCCGGTGCACAGGTAGATCAGGCCAGTAATCCACTTGCCCTGGTACATGCGGTGCACGCCAAATATCCCCAGGAAGGTCAGCAGGATCCACGCCAGGCTGTAGTCCAGAGGACCAGGCTGAAAGCGCAGGTCAGCCTCGCGGTCCATTGCCGGAATCAGGAACAGGTCGATCAACCAGCCGATGCCGAGCAGGCCCAGGGTGCAGAACCAGAGGGTACCGGTGACTGGCTTGCCATAGTAGAAGCGGTGCGCCCCGGTGAAGCCGAAAATCCACAGCAGATAGCCGATCACTTTGCTGTGAGTGTCGTGTAACGGACCGCCCTGTTGATAACTGTTCATTCATAGCCCCTGTGGGTTATCGATAAATTTTCTAAAGAAAAATGTGACTTTTCTGTGGCAACCCGACGTGTGGTCATTTGCCATCCCTCCCGCCGCAAACCCCTATCCTGTCTGGCCCGCGCCTTTCCAATGCAGGCCAATCGCCGCTTTTGCCGGTTTCTGGCGCAGCCCGGAATCGACCAACGGATCAAAATTTGATCAAAAAGCTGTTATAAAGTTGCGCGCCAACCCACCTAGAGCCCTGCCTATGCGTCCTTTTTTCAAGACATGGCTGACCATCTGCCTATTATTGCCACTGGCTGCCCACGCCACCAATCGTGAGCAACGGTTACCCAACGGTTTCTCCGGGTACACCTCCAATTCCACTGCTGTGCGTCCACACAAGAACGTCAGCAGCAACCAAGTCCAGCACAGCTCCAAGCGCAGTGCCCGTTCGAGCAGGCCGCTGCCGGTCGCCGCTGCCATGTCGCCACAGCAGAGCAGCGATGTGCTCAGCCGTGCGGTCAACGTGCTCGGCACCCCGTACCGCTGGGGCGGCAGCAGCCCAAGCAAGGGCTTTGACTGCAGCGGCCTGGTCAAGTACGCCTTCAACGACATCGATGAAGTCGACCTGCCACGCACGTCCAACGCCATGGCCAGCGGCCACGGCATCAAGGTCGATCGCAACGACCTCAAGCCCGGCGACCTGATCTTCTTCAACATCAAGAGCCGCCGGGTCAACCATGTGGCCATTTACCTGGGCAACGACCGCTTCATCCATGCGCCGCGCACCGGCAAGCGGGTCAGCATCGACACCCTTGACAAGCCGTACTGGAAAAGCCGTTACGTGGTTGCCAAACGCGTCTTGCCAAAAAGCCAGCAACTGGCCCTGGCCAAGCGCTAGAATCGCCCCGGCGCCCGCTCACGGGCGCTATCTGGGCTGACCAGCCCTCGCCGCACCAGGCCCTGCAGGCAACCGTCCAGGGTCTGCATACCCTGCGCCCCGCCTGTCTGTAGCGCCGAATACAACTGCGCCACCTTGCCCTCTCGGACCAGGTTGCGCACCGCAGGCGTCGCCAGCAGGATCTCGTGGGCCGCCACCCGCCCGCCACCAACACGCTCGACCAACACCTGCGACACCACCGCCTGCAGCGACTCCGCCAGCATCGCGCGCACCAGTTGCTTCTCTTCGGCGGCAAATACATCCACCAGGCGATCGATGGTTTTCGCCGCCGAGCCGGTATGCACCGTGGCCAGCACCAGATGCCCGGTTTCCGCCGCAGTCAGGGCCAGGCGAATGGTCTGCGGGTCGCGTAGCTCACCGAGCATGATCACATCCGGGTCCTGGCGTAACGCGGCACGCAAGGCCTGGGCGAAGCCATGGCTGTGCCGGCCGATCTCGCGCTGGCTGATTCGGCTGCGCTGCGAGCTGTGGATAAACTCGATGGGGTCCTCGAGGGTGACGATATGCAGCGGCCGCTCGCGGTTCAGGTGATCGACCAGGGCCGCCAGGGTAGTTGATTTGCCCGAGCCGGTGGGCCCGGTGACCAGCACCAGCCCGCCCGACAGCTCGGCAATCTGCCGAAATACATCCCCGAGACCGAGGTCAGCCAGGCTGCTGACCTGCGCCGGAATCACCCGCAGTACCGCAGCGGCACCATGCAGTTGCTGGAATGCATTGACCCGAAAGCGCGCCAATGCTGGCACGGCAAAGGCAAAGTCGATATCCAGATGTGTTTCAAAATCCTTTTGCTGCGCCTCGGACATGATCTGACCGAGCATTTCAGCCATGTGGTCCGGCGTCAGCAGCGCCAGCTCCATCGGCCGCAAACGCCCCTCAAGACGCAGCGCCGGCACCTCGCCCGCCGCCAGGTGCAGGTCGGAAGCACCGGCCCGCACTGCCAGCGCCAGCAGTTCAGTCACATCCATGAGACTCCCCAAAGGCCGCCAAGCAGGTAGAATGCCGCAGACCCAAAGAGCCGCTGGCATCGATCAATGTCCACCATAGCAGACAACCTTTCCACGCTCGCCGCACGTATCCGTGCCGCCGCGCTGGCCGCCGGGCGCGAGCCTTCGGCCGTCCAGCTGCTGGCCGTGAGCAAGACCAAACCCGCCGCTGCCGTGCGCGAAGCCTTCGCCGCCGGGGTGCGCGATGTCGGTGAGAACTACCTGCAGGAAGCCCTGAACAAACAGGGCGAATTGACCGACCTGCCCTTGACCTGGCACTTCATCGGCCCCATTCAGTCGAACAAGACTCGTGCAATTGCCGAGCACTTTGACTGGGTACATTCCGTGGACCGCCTGAAAATCGCCCAACGCCTGTCTGAGCAACGCCCCGAGCACCTTGCAGCGCTGAACATCTGCCTGCAGGTCAACGTCAGCGGCGAAGCGAGCAAGTCCGGCTGCACTCCCGAGGAGCTGCCGGCCCTGGCCAGCGCCATTGCCGCGCTGCCACGCCTGCGCCTGCGCGGGTTGATGGCGATTCCCGAGCCAACCGACGACGAGACCGCGCAACTAGCTGCCTTCGCCCGGGTTCGCCAGTTGCAGGCGAGCCTTGGCCTGGAACTCGACACCCTGTCCATGGGCATGAGCCATGACCTGGAAGCCGCGATTGCCCAGGGCGCGACCTGGGTGCGTATCGGCACCGCGCTGTTCGGTGCCCGCGACTACGGCCAGCCCTGACCCATGCTTTTTCCCTATTTCCCTATCAAGGACCTGACATGAGCAAGACTCGTATTGCCTTTATCGGCGCCGGCAACATGGCTGCCAGCCTGATCGGCGGCCTGCGTGCCCAGGGCCTGGAAGCTTCGCAGATCCGCGCCAGCGATCCGGGCGCCGAGCAGCGGGCGAAAATCCATGCCGAGCACGGCATCGAGATGTTCGCTGACAACGCCCAGGCCATCGAAGGTGCCGATGTGGTGGTCTTGGCGGTCAAGCCACAGGCGATGAAAGCCGTGTGCGAAGCCCTCAAACCCAGCCTCAAGCCCGAGCAGCTGGTGGTCTCGATTGCCGCCGGGATCACCTGCGCGAGCATGAACAACTGGCTCGGCACCCAACCGATCGTGCGTTGCATGCCCAACACCCCGGCGCTGCTGCGCCAAGGCGTCAGCGGCCTGTTCGCCACCGCCCAGGTTTCGCCGGCCCAGCGCCAGCAGGCCGAGCAACTGCTGTCGGCCGTGGGCATCGCCCTGTGGCTGGACACCGAACAACAGCTCGATGCGGTGACTGCCGTGTCCGGCAGTGGCCCGGCGTACTTCTTCCTGCTGATCGAGGCCATGACCGCCGCCGGCGAAAAACTCGGCCTGCCACGGGAAACCGCCGCCAAGCTGACCCTGCAAACCGCCCTGGGCGCGGCACACATGGCCGTCAACAGCGATGTCGACGCCGCCGAACTGCGCCGCCGGGTAACCTCGCCGGCCGGCACCACGGAAGCGGCGATCAAGTCGTTCCAGGCCAATGGATTCGAAGCGCTGGTGGAACAGGCGCTGGGTGCCGCTGCGCACCGCTCGGCCGAAATGGCCGAACAACTGGGCAACTAAGGAGCCGAAGATGATCGGATTGAACACCGCTGCAATCTATGTGCTGCAGACCCTCGGCAGCCTGTACCTGCTGATCGTGGTCCTGCGCTTTGTCCTGCAACTGGTGCGCGCGGACTTCTACAACCCGCTCAGCCAGTTCGCCGTACGCGCCACCCAACCGCTGCTCAAGCCTATGCGCCGGGTGATCCCGAGCCTGTTCGGCCTGGACATGTCGTCGCTGCTGCTGGCGATCATCATCCAACTGCTGGTGATGGGCCTGACCCTGCTGCTGGCCTACGGCACCACTGGCAACCCGCTGCAACTGCTGGTCTGGTCGATCATTGGCGTGACCTCGCTGTTTTTGAAGATTTTCTTCTTCGCCCTGATCATCAGCGTGATCCTCTCGTGGGTCGCGCCGGGCAGCCATAACCCGGGCGCCGAGCTGATCAACCAGATCTGCGATCCGTTCCTCGCGCCGTTCCGCCGTATCCTGCCGAACCTGGGCGGCCTGGATATCTCGCCGATCCTGGCGTTCATGGCGCTCAAACTGATCGACATGCTGGTGATCAACAACCTGGCGGCGATGAGCGGGATGCCGGAGATTCTGCGTCTGCTGGTCTGATCGGTAACCGCAGCGCCCCTATCGCTGGCAAGCCAGCTCCCACAAGGTTCTCAACAACCTGTGGGAGCTGGCTTGCCAGCGATGTTTTTCAAGCCTTGGCACATTGCTTGCCGCCCACCCCGGTGGTCTTTAGACTTACGCCTCATTCAAGCGTGAGCAGGGTCGATGTCCACTGTCTTTCCCGAAGATTCGGTCGGTCTGGTAACACCGCAACTGGCACAGTTCAGCGAGCCGCTGGCGCTGGCCTGCGGTCGCTCGCTGGCCACCTATGAACTGATCTACGAAACCTACGGCACGCTCAACAGCAAGGCCAGCAACGCCGTGCTGATCTGTCATGCGCTGTCCGGCCATCACCATGCCGCCGGCTACCACAGCCCCGACGACCGCAAGCCGGGCTGGTGGGACAGCTGCATCGGCCCCGGCAAGCCGATCGATACCAATCGTTTCTTCGTGGTCAGCCTCAACAACCTCGGCGGCTGCAACGGCAGCACCGGCCCCAGCAGCATCAACCCGCTCACCGGCAAGCCCTACGGCGCCGATTTCCCGGTCCTGACCGTGGAAGACTGGGTGCACAGCCAGGCGCGCCTGGCCGATCGCCTGGGCATCCAGCAATGGGCTGCGGTGGTTGGCGGCAGCCTGGGCGGCATGCAGGCGCTGCAGTGGACCATCACTTACCCGGATCGCGTGCGTCACTGCCTGGACATCGCCTCGGCACCCAAGCTCTCGGCGCAGAACATCGCTTTCAACGAGGTCGCGCGCCAGGCCATCCTCACCGACCCGGAATTCCACGGCGGCTCGTTCCAGGACCAGGGTGTGATCCCCAAGCGCGGCCTGATGCTGGCACGCATGGTCGGGCACATCACCTACCTGTCCGACGACTCCATGGGTGAGAAATTCGGCCGCGAGCTGAAAAGCGACAAGCTCAACTACGACTTCCACAGCGTCGAGTTCCAGGTCGAAAGCTACCTGCGCTATCAAGGCGAGGAGTTCTCCGGCCGTTTCGACGCCAACACCTACCTGCTGATGACCAAGGCGCTGGACTACTTCGACCCGGCCGCCAGCCACGGCGGTGACCTGGCGGCGACCCTGGCCCCTGTCACGGCGGACTACTGCGTGATGTCGTTCACCACCGATTGGCGCTTTTCCCCGGCGCGTTCGCGGGAGATCGTCGACGCGCTGATCGCCGCCCGCAAAAACGTCTGTTACCTGGATATCGACTCGCCCTATGGCCACGATGCCTTCCTGATCCCGACCCCGCGCTACATCACGGGTTTCACGAACTACATGAACCGCATCGTCTGCTGAGGACCCTATGAGAGCCGACCTGGAAATCATCCAAGACTGGATCCCCGCCGGCAGCCGGGTACTCGACCTCGGCTGCGGTACCGGTGAACTGCTGGCGTCGCTGCGCGACCACAAGCAGGTCGCCGGCTACGGCCTGGAAATCGACCCCGACAACATCGCCCAGTGCGTGGCCAAGGGCGTCAACGTCATCGAGCAGGACCTCGACAAGGGCCTGGGCAACTTCGCCAGCAACAGTTTCGACGTGGTGGTCATGACCCAGGCCCTGCAGGCCGTGGAGTACCCCGACCGGATTCTCGACGAAATGCTCCGCGTCGGCCGCCAGTGCATCATCACCTTCCCCAACTTCGGTCACTGGCGTTGCCGCTGGTACCTGGCGACCAAAGGCCGCATGCCGGTTTCCGACTTCATGCCGTATACCTGGTACAACACGCCGAACATCCACTTCTGCACCTTTGAAGACTTCGAGGCCCTGTGCAGCGAACGCCGCGCCCAGGTCCTCGACCGCCTGGCGGTCGACCATTTGCACCGCCACGGGTGGGCGAGCAAGCTATGGCCTAATCTTCTAGGTGAGATCGGCATTTACCGTGTCAGCAGCCCCGGCCTTACCGAACACAAGGTCGCGGTTTAACCCGCACACCGGAGGAGAACGATCATGGGTCGCTTGTTGAGCTGTTTACTGGTTGCCTGCCTGAGCCTGTCGGCGGTTGCCGCCGATGCCATCAAGGGCGAGCGCAAAGAAGTGTTCGGCGATACCACCGTGCACTACAGCACCTTTATTTCCACCTTTCTGACGCCCGAGACCGCCAAGGCGACTGAACTGGTGCGCAGCAAGAACCAGGGCGTGATCAACGTCTCGGTGATCAAGGCCGGCAAGCCGGTGGTCACCCAGGTCAACGGTACCGTCAAGGACCTGACCAGCAACTCGGTACCGCTGAAGTTCAAGCAGATCACCGAACAAGGCGCGATCTATTACATCGCCCAGTTCCCTGTTGAGCAACAGGAAACCCGTACCTTCACCATCAACGTTGGGGTTAACGGCAAGACCGAAACCATCAGCTTCAACCAAGAGCTTTTCCCAGGCGAATGATGACTTTTCAGCAAATCGTATTGGCCAGCCACAACGCCGGCAAACTCAAGGAACTGCAGGCCATGCTCGGTGACACCGTGCAACTGCGTTCCATTGGCGAATTCAGCAGCGTCGAGCCGGAAGAAACCGGCCTGTCGTTCGTCGAGAACGCCATCCTCAAGGCGCGCAATGCCGCGCGCATTTCCGGCATGCCGGCGCTGGCCGACGACTCGGGCCTGGCTGTGGACTTCCTGGGTGGCGCGCCCGGCATCTATTCGGCACGTTACGCCGACGGTAAAGGCGATGCAGCGAACAACGCCAAATTGCTCGATGTGCTCAAGGACGTTCCGCAAGAACAGCGCGGCGCCCAGTTCGTCTGCGTCCTGGCCCTGGTCCGCCATGCCGACGACCCGCTGCCGATCCTCTGCGAAGGGCTGTGGCATGGTCGCATCCTGACCCAGGCCAGCGGTGAACACGGCTTTGGCTACGACCCGCTGTTCTGGGTGCCGGAGCGCGATTGCTCCAGCGCCGAGCTGAGCCCTGCCGACAAGAACCAGATCAGCCACCGTGCCCGTGCCATGAGCCTGTTGCGTCAACGTCTGGGCCTGGCATGACCAAGCGTTCGCCGGCACAGCCACTGCACCTGGGCGAGGCTGGCTTTTCTTCCCAAGCACCGCGGGCGGCATTGACGCAGTTGCCGCCCCTGGCGCTGTACATCCATATCCCCTGGTGCGTGCGCAAATGCCCGTACTGCGACTTCAACTCCCACGCCGCCACCCCCGAGCTGCCTGAAGAAGCCTACGTCGATGCCTTGCTGGCCGACCTGGACCAGGAACTGGGCGCCGTTTATGGCCGCCCGATCAGCTCGATCTTCTTCGGCGGCGGCACCCCGAGCCTGTTCAGCGCCCGCGCCCTTGGCCGCTTGCTGGTGGGTGTGGAGCAACGCATCCCGTTTGCCAGGGACATCGAGATCACCCTGGAAGCCAACCCCGGAACGTTCGAGCAGGAGAAGTTCAAAGCCTACCGGCAGCTGGGCATCAATCGCCTGTCGATCGGCATCCAGAGCTTCCAGCAGGCCAAGCTCGAAGCCCTGGGCCGCATCCACAACGGTGACGAGGCCATTCGCGCCGCCGACATGGCGCGCAATGCCGGGTTCGACAACTTCAACCTCGACCTGATGCACGGCCTGCCCGACCAGTCGCTGGACGACGCCCTGGGCGACCTGCGCCAGGCCATCGCGCTGAGCCCTACGCACCTGTCCTGGTACCAGCTGACCCTGGAGCCGAACACGGTGTTCTGGAACCAGCCGCCGCTGTTGCCCGAAGACGACATCCTCTGGGACATCCAGGAAGCCGGCCAGGCGCTACTGGCCAGCCACGGCTACGCCCAGTACGAAGTCTCGGCCTACGCCCAGCCCGGCCGCGCCGCCCGCCACAACCTCAACTACTGGAGCTTTGGCGATTTCATCGGCATTGGCGCTGGCGCCCACGGCAAGCTCAGCCACCCCGACGGGCGCATCCTGCGCACCTGGAAGACCCGCCTGCCCAAGGACTACCTGAACCCGGCCAAGGCCTTCAAGGCCGGCGAGAAGCTGCTGCCGGTGGATGAGCTGCCGTTCGAGTTCCTGATGAACGCCCTGCGCCTGACCCAAGGGGTGGAGATCGAGCTGTTCAGCCAGCGCACCGGCTTGCCGCTGGAACAGCTCGCGGCAGCGCGCCGTGAAGCCGAACAAAAAGGGCTTTTGCAGGTCGAACCGACGCGACTGGTCGCTACCGCGCGTGGCCAGTTGTTCCTCAACGACCTGCTGCAGTATTTCTTGACCTAAGGATTGCGAATGGACCTGGTACTCGACCTGCTCTCGACCGTTTCCCGCTGGAGTCGCAGCAACCTGTCGGAGATTTCCCTGGCCTTGGTGGGCTGTTTGCTGGTGCTGTTCGGCACCGACATCAAAGGCTGGGTCGAACAACGCCTGGGCGGCCTTGCAGGCGCCTTGCGCGTGCCATTCATGGCGCTGTTGGTGATGATCGGCAGCGGTGCGGCGCTGATCTATGCCACGCCGTGGGTAGTGAAGGGGCTCGCGCAGTTCAACAACTATGCGTTGGCGCCGGTGTTGCTGATTGTGCTGGTGTTGATTGGCGTGGTTGCTGATCGGCGCTGAAGATCAGGGCGCTTCCAGGGCTGCTTCGCAGCCCATCGCCGGCAAGGCCGGCTCCCACACAGATCTCCTGACAATTTAACACTGCAGGCAATCACAGCACCTGTGGGAGCCGGCCTTGCCGGCGATCGACCGCAAGGTTTACGCCAGCTTCTCGAACTTCAGATCCCACACCCCATGCCCAAGCCGCTCGCCGCGGCGTTCGAACTTGGTGATCGGGCGTTCGGCCGGGCGCTCTACGCACTTGCCGTCTTCGGCCAGGTTGCGATAACCCGGGGCCACGTTCATCACTTCCAGCATGTATTCGGCATAGGGCTCCCAGTCGGTCGCCATATGGAACACGCCGCCCACCTTGAGCTTGCTGCGCACCAGCGCGGCGAATTCCGGCTGAACGATGCGGCGCTTGTGGTGACGGCTCTTGTGCCATGGGTCGGGGAAGAACAGCATCAGCCGGTCGAGGCTGTTGTCAGCCACGCACTTGTTCAGCACTTCAATGGCGTCGCAGTCATACACCCGCAGGTTCTTCAGGCCCTGGGTCAGCACGCCGTTGAGCAGCGCGCCGACACCCGGACGGTGCACTTCGACACCGATGAAGTCCTGCTCCGGTGCGGCAGCAGCCATTTCCAGCAGGGAATGGCCCATGCCGAAACCGATCTCCAGGGTCCGCGGCGCCGAGCGGCCAAAGACCTGGTCGTAGTCCACCGGGCTCTCGGCCAGGGGCAGGATGAACAACGGCCCACCCTGGTCCAGGCCACGCTGCTGGCCTTCGGTCATGCGCCCGGCACGCATCACGAAACTCTTGATGCGGCGGTGTTGGCGCTCTTCGCCTTCGGTGGTGATCGGCGTTTCTTGCGATTCAGTCATCAGGGGCTCTTACTTGATCAGACCATCCAGCGGCGACGAGGCGCTGGCATAGAGTTTTTTCGGCATACGCCCGGCCAGGTAGGCCAGACGGCCAGCGACAATGGCGTGTTTCATGGCTTCGGCCATCATGACCGGCTGTTGTGCGTGAGCAATCGCCGAGTTCATCAGCACCGCCTCACAACCCATTTCCATGGCGATGGTGGCGTCCGATGCGGTACCGACTCCAGCGTCGACCAGCACAGGTACTTTCGATTCTTCGAGGATGATCTGCAGGTTGTACGGGTTGCAGATCCCCAGGCCCGTACCGATCAGACCGGCCAGCGGCATCACTGCGATACAGCCGATTTCGCCCAGCTGACGGGCAATGATCGGATCGTCACTGGTGTAGACCATCACATCGAAACCGTCCTTGACCAGCACTTCGGCGGCCTTGAGGGTCTCGATCACATTAGGGAACAGGGTCTTCTGGTCGGCCAGCACTTCGAGCTTGACCAGGTTGTGGCCATCGAGCAGTTCACGGGCCAGGCGGCAGGTGCGCACGGCTTCGACCGCGTCATAGCAACCCGCAGTGTTCGGCAGGATGGTGTAGCGATCGGGTGGCAGCACGTCGAGCAGGTTCGGTTCGCCCGGGTTCTGACCGATGTTGGTCCGGCGCACGGCCACGGTGACGATCTCGGCACCGGAGGCCTCGATGGCCAGGCGGGTTTCTTCCAGGTCACGGTACTTGCCGGTGCCGACCAGCAGGCGCGACTGGAAGGTACGACCGGCCAGGGTGAAGGGCTTGTCGCTACGAACGTTGCTCATCGGTAATCCTCTTGAAGGTTGAGGGACTTGCAGGTAAATCGCGAAGGCCTAGCCACCGCCAATAGCGTGTACCACTTCAACCTGGTCGCCTTCGTTCAGCGCGGTGCTGTCGTGCTGGCTGCGCGGCACGATGTCCAGGTTGAGTTCGACCGCCACCCGGCGACCCGCCAGGTCAAGCCGGTTGAGCAGGGCCGCGACGCTTTCGCCATCGGGCAATTCGAAAGGTTCACCGTTCAGTTGAATGCGCATGCGCACGGCCGCCATTATTTTTAGGGGCCCGCATTCTAGCCCTGATCAGGGCGCAAACCCAAGGCCGGGCCGCGCCATTCGTCTCGATCCGGACTCGCGGGTCAGCTCAGGCGCCAGGCTGCAAGGCCCAGGCACAGCCATCCGCCGAGAAACGCCAGACCGCCAAAGGGGGTGATGATGCCAAGCTTGCCGATGCCGCTCAGGGTCAGCACATACAGGCTACCGGAAAACAGCAGGATCCCCAGGGCGAACAGACCACCGGCCCAACCGACCAGGCGCCCGGGCAGGTGCACCGAGAGCACGGCCACCGCGAGCAGGGCCAGGGCATGCACCAGCTGGTAGGTCACGCCGGTATGGAAGATCGCCAGGTATTCGCTGCTCAACCGGCCCTTGAGGCCATGGGCGGCAAAGGCCCCCAGGGCCACGCCGGTGAATCCGAAAAATGCCGAGAGCAGCAGAAAGCTACGAAGCATTGGGAAGACTCCTAGTCATCACAGGGTCTGTATAATGGCCCGCTCCATCGGTTCGGCCAAGCCATCACCTATGCTGTCTTCCATTTTCCGCCGTCTCACCCGTGCCCTGTTGTGGTTCGCCGCTGGCAGCGCCCTGCTGGTGCTGGTGTTTCGCTGGGTGCCGCCGCCAGGTACCGCGCTGATGGTCGAGCGCAAGGTCGAGTCCTGGTTCAACGGCCAGCCGATCGACCTGCAACGGGACTGGGAGCCGTGGGAGCAGATCTCCGATGAGCTCAAGCTGGCGGTGATCGCCGGCGAAGACCAGAAGTTCGCCTACCACTGGGGCTTTGACTTCAATGCCATCCAGGCGGCGCTGGCCCATAACGAACGCGGTGGCAGTATCCGCGGCGCCAGCACCCTGAGCCAGCAAGTGGCCAAGAACCAGTTCCTCTGGGCTGGCCGTAGCTGGCTGCGCAAGGGCCTGGAAGCCTGGTTCACCGCGTTGATCGAGCTGCTGTGGTCGAAAGAGCGGATTCTTGAGGTCTATCTCAACAGCGCTGAATGGGGTGAAGGCGTGTTTGGCGCGCAGGCCGCAGCGCGGCACCACTTTGGCGTCGATGCCCGTCAACTATCGCGCCAACAGGCCAGCCTGCTGGCCGCAGTGCTGCCCAGCCCGTTGAACTGGAGTGCCAGCCGGCCAAGCACTTATGTGGCGCGACGTGCCGGCTGGATTCGCCAGCAGATGCGCCAGCTGGGCGGTAGTGGTTATCTGGCGCAGCTGGACAGCCCGCGCCGGGCGCCCTGGAGCCAATAAAAAACCCGGCAAAGCGCACACTTTGCCGGGTTTTTTATTGGCTGATTACTGGGTAACCGCCTTAGAACGCGCCCATATAGTCACGTTTGCCCACTTCGACACCGTTGTGACGCAGGATTGCGTAAGTGGTGGTGACGTGGAAGAAGAACTGTGGCAGGCCGTAGGTCAGCAAATAAGCCTGGCCACTGAAGCGCTTCTCTTTCGGCGTGCCCGGACGGGTCACGATTTCGATGCCTTCCTTGCCGTCGATCTGCGCCGGCGCAACGCCGTCCAGGAAAGCCAGAACCTTACTGATCAGCGCTTGCAGTTCAGCAAAGGTGGTTTCGCTGTCATCGTATTTCGGCAACTCGACCTCAGCCAGGCGCGCCGATACACCCTTGGCGAAATCAACAGCGATCTGCACCTGGCGAACCAGTGGAAACATATCCGGATACAGGCGAGCCTGGAGGAAGACGCTCGGATCAATGTTTTTCGCCGTGGCGTGAGCTTCGGCCTTGTTCAGAACATCACTCAAGGCGTTGAGCATTTGCTTGAAAACAGGAACAGAAGCGGCGTACAAGGAAATGGTCATAACAGTCTCGACAGGGGTGGCGGAGAATCATGAAAAAGCCCCGACACGTCGGGGCTTTTTGGTTATTGCCGTATCGCGAATCAGACTGCGATCAAGGCTTTGACCTTGTTCATCGCATTCTTTTCCAGCTGGCGAATCCGCTCGGCAGACACGCTGTATTTCTCGGCCAGGTCATGCAAGGTGGCCTTTTCCTCGGCCAGCCAGCGCTGGTAGAGGATGTCACGGCTGCGATCATCCAGGCCCTGCAGGGCTTCGTGCAGGTTGCTGGTGGAGTTGTCACTCCAGTCGGCATCCTCCAGTTGACGCGCCGGGTCGTAACGGTGGTCTTCCAGGTAGTTGGCCGGCGACTGGAATGCACTGTCGTCGTCGGCTTCACTGGCCGGGTCGAAGGCCATGTCCTGACCGGTCAGGCGGCTCTCCATCTCACGCACTTCACGCGGCTCGACACCCAGGCTTTCGGCGACACGATGGACTTCATCGTTGTTCAGCCAGGCCAGGCGTTTTTTCTGGCTGCGCAGGTTGAAGAACAGCTTGCGCTGAGCCTTGGTGGTAGCGACCTTGACGATGCGCCAGTTACGCAGGATGAACTCGTGAATCTCGGCCTTGATCCAGTGCACCGCAAAGGACACCAGACGCACACCCATTTCCGGGTTGAAACGCTTGACCGCTTTCATCAGGCCAACGTTACCTTCCTGGATCAGGTCGGCCTGGGCCAGCCCGTAGCCGGAATAGCTGCGAGCAATGTGTACAACAAAACGCAGGTGGGCGAGCACCATCTGCCGAGCCGCCCCAAGATCCTGCTCATAGTAGAGACTCTCGGCCAGTTCACGCTCCCGCTCGGGCGTCAGCAATGGAATGCTGTTGACCGTGTGCACATAGGCTTCCAGGTTTGCGCCGGGAACCAGGGCATAGGCAGGTTGCAACGAAGTGGTCATACGAAAAAACCTCCGACTCACTAAACTCGTGCCATAGGCACTGCCAACATTGACCGGAAACCGCGAAACAAGTTCCCTAAAAATGAAAAGAGTCAATACCAGCAAAAAGACACTATCGCGGTGCAAGCTCGCTCAAGTGGCGGGCGACCGCAATCCAAGCACCGATATACCCTAACAATACCGCTCCAAGCAAGAGGGATAGACCATCGGCTGACGGAACCCCGGCCAGGGCAAAATCACTGCCGTACAGTCCGGAGAGCCCGATTACCGCGTCGTTCAGCCAGTTCAGGCCAAACGCCAGCACGCCCCAGGCCAACACCCCGGCACCCAGGCCATACAAGGCGCCCATGTACAGGAAAGGCCGGCGCACATAGCTGTCGGTACCACCGACCAGCTTGATTACCTCGATCTCGGTACGGCGGTTCTCGATGTGCAGGCGAATTGTGTTACCAATTACCAAAAGCAGTGCCGATACCAGCAAAACCGTCAGGCCGAAGACAAAGCGGTCACCCAGCTTGAGAATCGCCGCCAGCCGCTCGACCCAAACCAGGTCGAGCTGCGCCGCTTCGACCTTGGGCAGCTCCGCCAGGCGCTGACGCAGGGCTTCCAGCGCCGGCTTGTCGACTTCCGCCGGGGTTACCACCACCACGCCAGGCAGCGGGTTCTCCGGCAATTCACGCAGGGCTTCGCCCAGGCCGGACTGCTGCTGGAACTCATTGAGGGCCTGCTCGCGGCTGACATACTCAGCCTCGGCAACCCCGGGCAAACCCTTGATCTGCTCACGCAGGGCTTCGCCTTCGTGGCTGCTGGCATCGAGCTTCAGGTACAGGGAAATCTGTGCCGCGCGCTGCCAGGAGCCACCCAGGCGTTCGACGTTGCTCAGGAGCAACGACAGGCCCATGGGCAGGCTCAGGGCCACCGCCATCACCAGGCAGGTAAAGAAGCTGCCGATCGGCTGCTTGCCCAGGCGCCGCAGGCTGTCGAGCAGGCTCGAACGGTGGCTTTCCAGCCAGGCATGCAGCAGGGTACGAAAATCCGGGCCGTCATCATCGTGACCGCCACGTTTGTTTTTTTCCGGTGCAGCATCCGCCGCCTTGGGTGCTACTCGCTCGGAAACCTTGGGACTACGTGTCGCACTCATTGCCCGGCCTCCCCGTCGCCGATCAAGCGGCCGCGCTGCAGGGTCAGCATGCGATGGCGCATGCGCGCGATCAGCGCCAGGTCGTGACTGGCGATCAGCACGCTGGTACCCAGGCGGTTGATATCTTCGAATACACCCATGATCTCCGCAGCCAGGCGCGGGTCGAGGTTACCGGTAGGTTCGTCCGCCAGCAGCAAGGCCGGGCGGTGGACAATAGCGCGGGCAATGCCGACGCGCTGTTGCTGGCCGGTGGACAGGTCGCCGGGGTACAGCTCGGCTTTGTCTGACAGGGCCACGCGTTCCAGCGCCGAGTCGACCCGCTTGGCCACTTCGACCTTGGACAGGCCGAGGATCTGCAGCGGCAGGGCGACGTTGTTGAATACGGTACGGTCGAACAGCAGCTGGTGGTTCTGGAACACCACGCCGATCTGCCGGCGCAGGAACGGGATCTGCGCGTTGCTGATCTGCCCCAGGTCCTGCCCGGCCAGCAGCAGCTTGCCGCTGGTGGGACGTTCCATGGCCAGCAACAGGCGCAGCAAGGTACTTTTGCCGGCGCCGGAATGGCCGGTAACGAACAGGAATTCGCCCCGACGCACCCGAAAACTCAACTCATGCAGGCCAACGTGACCATTGGGGTAGCGCTTGGCGACCTGTTCGAATCGAATCATGGATGCTCCCGCTCGGCAAACAGTGCTTTCACGAAGGGTTCGGCTTCGAAGGTGCGCAAATCGTCAATCCCTTCGCCCACGCCAATATAGCGGATCGGCAGGCCGAACTGCTTGGCCAGGGCAAAGATCACCCCACCCTTGGCGGTGCCGTCGAGCTTGGTCAGGGCCAGGCCGGTCAGTTCGACGCTCTGGTTAAAGTGCTTGGCCTGGTTGATGGCGTTCTGGCCGGTACCGGCGTCGAGCACCAGCAGCACCTCGTGGGGTGCGTCGGCATCGAGTTTGCCGATCACCCGACGGACCTTCTTCAGCTCTTCCATCAGGTTGTCTTTGGTGTGCAGGCGACCGGCGGTGTCGGCGATCAATACATCGATATTACGGGCCTTGGCGGCCTGCACGGCATCGAAGATCACCGAAGCCGAATCGGCGCCGGTGTGCTGGGCGATGACCGGGATCTGGTTGCGCTCGCCCCAGACCTGCAGTTGCTCGACCGCAGCAGCGCGGAAGGTGTCACCGGCGGCGAGCATGACCTTCTTGCCTTCGAGCTGCAGCTTCTTCGCCAGCTTGCCGATGGTGGTGGTCTTGCCGGCGCCGTTGACGCCGACCACAAGGATCACGAACGGCTTGCTCTGGTTATGAATGCGCAGCGGCTGCTCGACCGGCTTGAGCAGGTCGGCCAGCTCGCCTTGCAGCGACTTGTACAGCGCATCGCTGTCGGCCAGCTGCTTGCGCGCGACCTTCTGGGTCAGGCTCTGGACGATCACCGAAGTGGCTTCGACGCCGACGTCGGCGGTCAGCAGGCGGGTTTCGATTTCATCCAGCAGGTCGTCATCGATGGCTTTCTTGCCGAGGAACAGGCTGGCCATGCCCTCGCCGATGCTGGCGCTGGTCTTCGACAGGCCCTGCTTGAGGCGGGAGAAAAAGCCACTTTTGCTCTCTTCGCTACGCACTGGAGCGGCTGATTCGGCAACCGGGGCAGCCACTTCCACGGCAGCGGCCACGGGTACAGGCTCGGGCTCAGGTGCGACGACTGGCGCAGGCACGACAACAGGCTCAGGTGCAATGACGACGGGCTCAGGCGCAACTACAACCGGCTCAGGCTCAGGCTCGATGACCGGCATGGGAGCGGGATGCGCACGCTCGGGAATCGGCGGCGGGGTATGCGACTCAAGGTCGGCAACCAGGGCCACCGGCTCTTCAGGCACAGGCAGGACAAGGCCGACGGAAGGCGCGGGCTGAACTTCGACCGGCACGGCAACTGGAGCGACATGCACGGCTTCTGGCACAGCAACAGGTGCAGGTGCAGGTGCAGCCTCGACCGGTGCAACGGCAGCCGCAACCTCGGCAGGCAACGCAGCAGGTTGCTCCGCTTCAATCGGTGCAGGGGCTTGCGGCTGTTCAGCTACGGGTTGCTGGGGCTTTTTGCGCAACCAGCCGAACAGGCCTTTCTTTTCACCAGCCGCGGCCGGCGTCTTTTTGTCGTCGTTGGAACCAAACATGGAAGACGGCTATCTCAGGGTAGCGATGCGCCACTGCGGCGCCTCGTAAATTCTTTTAACGCAGAACAGTCTACTTTTAATCCGGCTCGTTCTTGCGCAGCATTTTGTCATCAAGCCTACGGGCTGGATCCACGACAGGCATGGTCCTCAGGCAACCGGATCAGTATCCTAGCACCTCCAAGCCCGCTGACGCTAAGACCACGCGGGCAGTCCTACAGGTTAAACAACGTATGAATGCTCTAGCCCGCCGCGCCGCTGGCCTGTTGCTCAGCACAGTTTGTCTGCCGTTCGCGGCCTTCGCCGCCGATACGCAACCCACTCACGAGTTCATTCTCGACAACGGCCTGAAAGTGGTCGTGCGCGAGGACCACCGGGCGCCGGTGGTGGTCTCGCAAATCTGGTACAAGGTCGGATCGACCTATGAATCCCCCGGCCAGACCGGCCTTTCCCATGCCCTGGAACACATGATGTTCAAGGGCAGCGAGAAGCTCGGCCCCGGCGAAGCCTCGCGCATCCTGCGCGACCTGGGCGCCGAAGAGAACGCCTTTACCAGCGACGATTACACCGCCTATTACCAGGTGCTGGCCCGCGACCGCCTGCCGGTAGCGCTTGAGCTCGAAGCCGACCGCATGGCCAGCCTGCGTCTGCCGGCCGACGAGTTCAGCCGCGAAATCGAGGTCATCAAGGAAGAACGCCGCCTGCGCACCGACGACCAGCCCAATGCCAAGGCCTTCGAGCTGTTCAGCGCCATGGCCTTCCCAGCCAGCAGCTACCGCACCCCGACCATAGGCTGGATGGCTGACCTTGACCGTATGAAGGTCGAGGAGCTGCGTCACTGGTACGAATCCTGGTACGTGCCGAACAACGCCACCCTGGTGGTGGTCGGCGATGTCACTGTCGAGGAGGTCAAGGGCCTGGCCCAGCGCTTCTTCGGCGCCATCCCGAAACGCGCGGTGCCACCGGCCAAGCTGCCGCTGGAGCTGGCTGAGCCTGGCCTGCGGGAAACCACCCTGCATGTACAAACCCAGCTGCCGAGCCTGATCTACGGCTTCAACGCCCCCGGCCTCGCCACTGCCAAGGACCCCCGCACCGTGCACGCCCTGCGGCTGATCTCGGCACTGCTCGACGGCGGTTACAGCGCACGCCTGCCGAGCCGCCTGGAGCGTGGCCAGGAGCTGGTCTCCGGTGCTTCCTCCAGCTACAACGCATTTACCCGCGGCGACAGCCTGTTCCTGATCTCGGCCACGCCGAACCTGCAGAAACACAAAACCCTGGCCGACGTCGAAGCCGGTATCTGGAAGCTGCTCGACGAGCTCAAGACCACCCCGCCTTCGGCTGAAGAGCTTGAGCGCGTACGTGCCCAGGTCATCGCCGGGCTGGTCTACGACCGTGACTCCATCAGCAGCCAGGCCACCGCCATTGGCCAGTTGGAAACCGTCGGCCTGTCGTGGAAGCTGATCGACAGCGAGCTGGACGAGCTGAAAAGCGTGACCCCGGCAGACATCCAGAGCGCCGCCCGCACCTACTTCACCCGTGAACGCCTGAGCGTTGCCCATGTACTGCCCGAGGAGAACGCTCATGAGTGAACGCAGCGCACCCCGCTACACCCTGATCGGCCTGGGCCTGCTGTTGCTGCTGGGCCTGCTGGCTTTCTTCCTGGCCAAGCCGGCGCAATCGGATAACGCCGCGCAACCGGCCACCAACACCGCCGCCAAGGCGGCCAACACCTTGCAATCGCTGGCTGAGCTGGACGGCAAGGCGCCAAGCCGCCGACAGTTGAACATCCAGACCTGGAATACCGCCGAAGGCGCCCGTGTGCTGTTCGTCGAAGCCCGCGAGCTGCCGATGTTCGACCTGCGCCTGACCTTCGCCGCCGGCAGCAGCCAGGACGGCGATGCCCCGGGCCTGGCGACCCTGACCAACGCCATGCTTAACGAAGGCGTAGCCGGCAAGAGCGTCACCGCCATCGCCGAAGGCTTCGAAGGCCTGGGCGCCGACTTTGGCAATGGCGCCTACCGCGACATGGCCGTGGCTTCGCTGCGCAGCCTGAGCGCCGCCGACAAGCGCGAGCCGGCGCTGAAGCTGTTCGCTGAAGTGGTCGGCAAACCAACCTTCCCGCAGGACGCCCTGGCACGCATCAAGAACCAGATGCAGGCCGGCTTCGAGTACCAGAAGCAGAACCCTGGCAAACTGGCCGGTATCGAGCTGTTCGAGCGCCTGTACGGCACCCACCCTTATGCCCACCCGAGTGACGGCACAGCCAAGAGCATCCCGCCGATTACCCTGGAGCAACTGCGCGCCTTCCACGCCAAGGCCTATGCCGCCGGCAACACAGTCATCGCCCTGGTCGGTGATTTGAGCCGCAGCGAAGCCGAAGCCATTGCCGCGCAAGTTTCCTCTGCCCTGCCAAAAGGCCCGGCACTGGCCAAGGTTGAACAGCCTAGCGAGCCCAAAGCTGGCACCACGCACCTCGATTTCCCGTCCAAGCAGACCCACCTGATGCTCGCTCAACTGGGCATCGACCGTAACGATCCGGACTACGCTGCGCTTTCGCTCGGCAACCAGATCCTCGGCGGCGGCACCTTTGGTACCCGCCTGATGAGCGAAGTGCGCGAGAAGCGCGGCCTGACCTACGGCGTGTACTCGGTGTTCAGCCCGATGCAGGTGCGGGGCCCATTCATGATCAACCTGCAGACCCGTGCCGAGCTCAGCGAGGGCACCCTCAAGCTGGTTCAGGACATCCTCGCCGACTACCTCAAGAGCGGCCCGACCCAGCAAGAGCTGGACGATGCCAAGCGCGAACTGGCCGGCAGCTTCCCGCTGTCCAATGCCAGCAACGCCAGTATCGTCGGCCAGTTGGGCGCCATCGGCTTCTACCACCTGCCGCTGACCTGGCTGGAAGACTACATGCAGCAATCCCAGGCGCTGACCACCGAACAGGTCAAGACCGCGCTGAACAAACACCTGGCCGCTGACAAGATGGTCATCGTCACCGCCGGGCCAAGCGTGCCGCAAAAACCACTGCCGCCGCCCACTGACAAACCCGCCGAGCAACCGCTTGGCGTACCGGAGCATTAATGGCCAGTCCATCCGCAAAATCGGCCAAGCCGCACCACGGCCAGGGCCAGCTGCGCATCATTGCCGGCGAATGGCGCAGCCGGCGCCTCGGCTTCCCTGACGCGCCGGGCCTGCGGCCGACCCCGGACCGGGTCCGCGAGACCCTGTTCAACTGGCTCGCCCCGCACATCGAAGGGGCAAAAGTGCTCGACGCCTACACCGGTAGCGGCGCGCTGTACCTCGAAGCGCTGTCCCGTGGCGCAGGCGAGTCCGTGGCCCTGGACAGCAACCCGGCGGCCATCGCCAGCTTGCGGCAGAACCTGGAAACCCTGCGTTGCCCACGCGGCCAGGTGATCCAGACCGACGCCCAGCGCTACCTGCAGGGCGAGCCGAAGCTGGCCTTCGACCTGGTGTTCCTCGATCCGCCGTTCAACCAGGGCTTGCTGCCCACCACCTGCGCCCTGCTTGAAGAGCGTCAGTGGCTGGCCGAGAACGCCTGGATCTACACCGAGAGCGAAACCCCGCCATCGACCCTGCAGCTGCCCGGCAACTGGCGCCTGCACCGGGAGAAGAAAGCCGGCCAGGTGTATTACGCACTCTGGCAACGCGGCTGATTCACAGCAGGAAGGCGCAACGGGCGTTACACTTCAAGACAACCGTTGCGCTTTTCTACCGAGATACCTCCGATGTCATCTGCCCCGTCCAGCCCCTTCAAACCCGCCCTGGGGCTGGGCAATCCGCATATGCAGACGCTATGGGGACCGTTGTGGCGTAAATCAGCGGCCCTGAGCCGCCAGCGCGAACGTTTGTGGCTCGCTGATGGCGATTTTCTCGACCTCGACTGGCACGGCCCCCATGAAGCGACAACGCCAGTGGTGCTGGTGCTGCACGGGCTCACCGGCTCCTCCAGCTCACCTTACGTGATTGGCATGCAACAGGCCCTGGCCGACCGTGGCTGGGCCAGCGTGGCGTTGAACTGGCGCGGCTGCTCGGGCGAGCCCAACCTGCTGCCACGCAGCTACCATTCCGGCGCCAGCGAAGACCTGGCTGAAACTATCAACCATCTGCGTGCGCAACGGCCTCAAGCGCCGCTGTATGCGGTGGGCTACTCGCTGGGTGGCAACGTGCTGCTCAAGCACCTGGGTGAAGCCGGTTCGACCAGCCAGTTGCAGGCGGCGGTAGCGGTATCGGTGCCATTTCGTCTGGACCAGTGTGCCGACCGCATCGGCCTGGGCTTTTCCCGGGTGTACCAGGCGCACTTCATGCGCGCCATGCTCGCTTATGTGAAAGACAAGCAGCGCCACTTCCAGCATCACGGGCACCATGAAGGGCTGGCTGTATTGGAGCGCCTGGGATCGCTGGAAAACCTGCGTACATTCTGGGATTTCGATGGTCGGGTGACCGCGCCGCTCAATGGCTTTGCTGACGCCAAGGACTATTACCGGCGCGCATCGAGCCGGTACTTTTTGGGCGAGAACCGTACGCCAACGCTGATCATCCACTCCAGCGATGACCCGTTCGTGTTTGCCCACAGCCTGCCAGGGGCCAATGAGCTGGCGGCGCAGACCACCTTCGAGCTGCACACGCGTGGCGGGCATGTGGGGTTTGTCGATGGCAGTGTGCGCAACCCGGGGTACTACCTGGAACGGCGGATTCCGCAGTGGCTGGCGATAAATCGAGCTGACTGAAAAGCTTCGCCGGCAAAGCCGGCTCCCACAGGATTTGTGGTGTTGCACAGTTCTGTGGGAGCCGGCCTTGCCGGCGAAAGGCTGCATTGCAGCCCAACAAGGGCTTACTCAGTCGCCGGTGGCCACCGCCCGCTTGGGATCGGTAATCCACTCACTCCACGAGCCCGCATACAACTTGCCCAGCGGATACCCCGCCAGCGCCAGGGCAAACAGGTTGTGGCAAGCCGTCACGCCGGAGCCACAGTAAGCCACCAACTGCTCTGGCGAACGCTTGCCCAGTTTCTCGGCAAAACGCTGCTTGAGCTGCTCGGCCGGCAAAAACCGTCCATCCGCCCCCAGGTTGTCGGTAAATGCCGCGCACTGCGCGCCTGGGATGTGCCCGGCGACCGGGTCGATGGGTTCGACCTCGCCACGAAAACGCGGCAAGCCACGGGCATCGATCAGGGTCAGCTCGGGCTTGCCCAGGCGCTCGCCCAGCTGCGCGGCATCCAGCACCAGGCTGTCGTCCGGCTCACCGCTGAAGGTGCCTTCACGTTTGGCTGGCGGGTCGAGGCTCAACGGCAGCCCGGCCGCGTGCCAGGCTTTGAGGCCGCCATCCAGGATCGATACGCCGCTGCGCTTGCCTAGCCAGGCCAGCAGCCACCAGGCCCGGGCTGCGAAGGCGCCCGGGCCGTCATCGTAAAGAACGATCGCACTGTCATTGTCGATGCCCCAGGCCCGCAGCCGCTCGACCAGCTGCTCTGGCTCCGGCAACGGATGACGCCCGGTCACGCCCTTAATGATTGGCCCGCTGAGGTCGCGTTCCAGGTCGGCAAAATACGCTCCGGCGATATGCCCCTCGGCGTAACTGCGCTGACCATAATCGATGTCTTCCAGGGCAAAACGGCAATCGAGAATCACCAGCGCCGGCGCCTCCAGGCGTTCGGCCAATTGCTGGGCGGTGATCAGTTGCGCGAGGGGCATGACAGTCTCCTGAACGATTGAACGGATAAGGCCCGGGCGTTATTGCTCCAGCGCCTGGTTAAGCGAAACGTAGAATTCCTGGCACAAGGCATCCACCGCGGGGCGCGCCTTGGCGGTGACGAAGCCGAGCTCCAGCACCAGTACCTGATAGACACCGCGCTTGAAGGCTTCTTCACTCAGGTGCGCGGAATTTTCGCGAGTGGTGCAGAGAAAGCGCACCCAGGAAGTGAGGATGATCCAGGCATTGAGGGTCAGCGACTCGATCTGCACGGTATCCATCTCGACGATGCCGGCCTCGACAAAGCCCCGGTAGATCGCCTGGCCCTGTAGCAGGCAGCGCTGGGAAAAACGCCGGTATCGGGCGGCCAGCTCCTTGTCGCTGTCGAGCAGGTGCTCCAGGTCGCGGTGCAAAAAACGGTAGTTCCACATCGCCGCCAGCAGCGCCTTGAGGTAGAAGCGCTTGTCTTCCACCGTGGCCAGACGCCCTTGCGGCGGGCGCAGGAAGCTTTCCACCAGCTCTTCATACTGAGTGAAGAGCACAGCGATGATTTCCTGCTTGTTGGCGAAGTGGTAGTACAGGTTGCCGGGCGAAATCTCCATGTGCGCGGCAATGTGGTTGGTGCTGACACTACGCTCGCCCTGCTGGTTGAACAGCTCCAGGCTGTTCTGCACGATGCGCTCGCGGGTCTTGATACGCGGGGCCATGATCAATTCCAGGCGTTGAGCTTGAATGAATAGGTCCATCTTACGGTGTATCCACACCGGTATGTACCTGCAGACGCTGTGAAAAACAGTCGCACAGCACACATATTAGAGTATATGCTCTAGAAAACCTGCCTTGCCGTGGAGTTTCGCATGCTCGCCGACGCTACCCGCTCCCTGCCGCTCACTGAATTCGACGCCCTCGACGCGCTGTTTGCCAAGCAGCGCCAGGCCTTTGCCGATAACCCCCGGCCCACGGCTGCACAACGCCTGCAATGGCTCAAGAGCTTGCGCACTGCGCTTCTCGGCCAGCAGGACGCCCTGATCGCAGCGATCAACGAGGACTTTTCCGGGCGTAGCGCCGACGAAACACTGCTGGCTGAACTGATGCCGAGCATCCAGGGCCTGCGCCATGCTGAAAAACATCTCAAGCAGTGGATGAAAGCCTCGAAACGCAAGGTCGGCCTGGCCTTCCAGCCAGCCAGCGCCGAGGTGCAGTACCAGCCGCTGGGCGTGGTCGGCATCATCGTGCCGTGGAACTACCCGCTGTTTCTCGCCATCGGCCCGCTGACCTGCGCCCTGGCCGCCGGCAACCGGGTGATGCTCAAGCTCAGCGAAGCCACACCGGCCACCGGCCTGCTGCTCCAGCAATTGCTCGACAAGGTATTCCCCGAAGATCTGGTCAGCGTGGTGCTGGGTGAAGCCGACGTTGCCCAGGCCTTCTCGCGCCTGCCGTTCGATCACCTGCTGTTTACCGGTGCCACCAGTGTCGGCCGCCAGGTGATGCTCGCCGCCGCGCAAAACCTCACCCCGGTAACCCTGGAGCTGGGCGGCAAATCGCCGGCCATTGTCTCTTCCAGCGTGCCACTGGCCGACGCCGCCGAACGCATCGCCTTCGGCAAGACCCTCAATGCCGGCCAGACCTGCGTGGCACCCGACTACGTGCTGGTGCCACGCGAGCGCTTGGACGATTTCGCCAGTGCCTACCAGAACGTGGTGCGGCGCTTTTATCCGACCCTGGCCAACAACCGGGACTACAGCGCGATCATCAACCCACGCCACCTGGCCCGCCTGGAGAGCTACCTGGAAGATGCGCGTAACAAGGGCGCCGAGATCATTGATCTGTATCCCGAAGAGCCGCGCCAGGGGCGCCGTCTGCCACCGCACCTGCTGCTGAAGGTCAGCGACGAGATGCGCGTGATGCAGGACGAGATCTTCGGCCCGCTGCTGCCGCTGGTGCCCTACGACAACCTCGACCAGGCGCTGGCCTACATCAATCAGCGCCCGCGCCCGCTGGCGCTGTACTACTTCGGCTACGAACGCAGCGAACAGCAACGGGTACTGGAGCAGACCCACTCCGGTGGCGTGTGCCTCAACGACACCCTGCTGCACGTCGCCCAGGACGACCTGCCGTTCGGCGGTATCGGCCCATCGGGCATGGGCCATTACCACGGTCATGAGGGCTTCCTGACCTTCAGCAAGGCCAAGGCGGTGTTCGCCAAGCAGCGCTTGAATGCCGCGCGGCTGATCTACCCGCCCTACGGCAAGGCGCTGCTGAAGCTGGTGTACAAACTGTTCATTCGCTGAAAAACCATCTTCGGGCCTGATAACAATGACCACAAGCCTGCCTGTAAACCCCGCGCTGAGCCGGCGCGGGCTGCTCAAGCTCAGCCTCGGCGCCAGCGCTTTTCTCGCCACTGCCGGGCTGGGTGCCAGCCTCAGCGGCTGCTCGGCGCAAACACCGGCCAGCGGCTTCACTGCCCTGCGCCAGAACGACCTGCCGATTGTTCAGGCCCTGATTCCGGTAGTTCTGGCCGGCACCAAGGCGGCGGACAACCGCGAAGCCTTGCTACGCAGGCTGGACAACAAGCTCGCTGCCCTGTCGCCGGCCATGCTCAAGCTGACCCGGCAGCTGTTCGACGTGCTTGCCATGGCGGTCACCCGCGGGCCGTTGACCGGCATCTGGGGCAGTTGGGACAACGCCAGCAGCGCGCAGATCGAAGCCTTTCTGCAACGCTGGCAGGACAGCTCGCTGAACCTGCTGCGCATGGGCCACGCCTCGCTGCTGCAACTGCTGCACATGGCCTGGTACGAACTGCCTGAATCCTGGGCCCATTGCGGCTACCCGGGGCCACCCAAGGTCTGATCCCCCCATAACGACAAGAGGCTGAAGATGCCCGTACCCGACCTGTTCCGCGACGGCCTTGGCCGTGGCTGGAAAACCCGTGACGCCTCGCGCCTGGACCAGGACCTGAGCCTGGAAACCGATATCGCCATCATCGGCAGCGGCGCCGGGGGTGCCACCAGTGCCGAGCTGCTCAGCGCCGCCGGTTTCAAGGTGCTGCTGATCGAAGAAGGCCCGCTGAAAACCAGCAGCGACTTCCACATGCTCGAAGACCAGGCCTACGCCAGCCTCTACCAGGAAGGGATCGGCCGTATGAGCAAGGACGGCGCCATCACCATTTTGCAAGGCCGCGCGGTCGGCGGCACGACCCTGATCAATTGGACCTCGAGCTTTCGTACACCCGAGCCCACGCTGGAGCACTGGGCCAGGGAACATGGCGTCAAGGGCCTGAGCAGCGCCGAACTGGCGCCGTGGTTCGCACGTATGGAGCAACGCCTGGGCATCGAGCCGTGGATCATGCCGCCCAACGCCAACAACGAGGCGCTACGCCGCGGCTGCGAAGCGCTGGGCTACAACTGGAAGGTGATCCCGCGCAACGTGCGCGGCTGCTGGAACCTGGGCTATTGCGGCATGGGTTGCCCGGTCAACGCCAAGCAGTCGATGCTGGTCACCAGCATTCCAGCGACCCTCGAGCACGGCGGCGAGCTACTTTATCTGGCCCGGGCCGAGCGCCTGGAACACAACGGTGAACAGATCAGCGGTCTGCACTGCGTGGCCATGGACGCGCGCTGCGTCGAGCCGACCGGCCGCAAAATCCGGGTCAAGGCCCGGCATTACATCCTCGCCGGTGGCGGTATCAACAGCCCGGGCCTGCTGCTGCGCTCCGAGGCTCCGGACCCCCACGAGCGCCTGGGCAAACGCACCTTCCTGCACCTGGTCAACTTCAGCGCCGGGCTGTTCAAGGACCAGGTCAACCCGTTCTACGGTGCGCCGCAGTCGATCTATTCCGACCATTTCCAGTGGCGCGACGGCGTCAGCGGGCCGATTGGCTACAAGCTCGAAGTACCGCCCCTGCATCCAGCGCTGGCCAGCACCCTGCTGGGCAGCTTCGGCAAAGAAAACGCCCTGCGCATGGAGCAACTGCCGCATACCCACGTAATGCTCGCCCTGCTGCGCGACGGTTTTCACCCGGACAGCGTCGGTGGCGAGGTGCAACTGCGTGGCGATGGCTCGCCGGTGCTCGACTATCAGGTCTCGCCCTATGCCTGGGATGGCGTGCGCCGGGCTTTCCAGAGCATGGCCGAGATCCAGTTCGCGGCGGGTGCCGAAAGTGTGCTGCCGGTGCACAGCGATGCCCGCCATGTGAAAACCCTGGCCGAAGCCCGACAAATGATCGACGGGCTGAATCTTGAGCTGTTTCGTACCCGCCTGGGCAGCGCCCATGTCATGGGCGGCTGCGCCATGGGCGAGGACCCACGCCAGGCAGTGTGTGACAGCCTGGGACGGCATCATCAGCTGGCCAACCTGTCGATCCACGACGGTTCACTGTTCCCCACCAGCATCGGTGCCAACCCGCAATTGTCGGTGTATGGCCTGACTGCGCGGCTCAGTGACGCCCTGGCCGAGCGACTGGCAGCCGGCAGATGACAACAAATGGCCTCACTGTCTATAGTGCCTTCAGCGTGCGCGGGCGACTTGGCCGACCGCCATTGCTGCGATACCATCCGACTCCCCAACGCACTCCTGCCAGGACGACGCGATGAACCGAGTGTTGTACCCAGGTACTTTCGACCCTATTACCAAGGGCCATGGCGATCTGGTCGAGCGAGCCTCGCGGCTGTTCGACCAAGTGATCATTGCGGTCGCCGCCAGTCCGAAAAAAAACCCATTGTTCCCGCTGGAACAACGGGTGGAACTGGCTCGTGAGGTCACCAAGCACCTGCCCAATGTCGAAGTCCTCGGCTTCTCCACCTTGCTGGCGCATTTTGCCAAGGAACAGCAGGCCAATGTTTTCCTGCGCGGCCTGCGGGCTGTTTCGGACTTCGAGTACGAGTTCCAGCTGGCGAACATGAACCGCCAGCTGGCCCCCGACGTCGAGAGCCTGTTCCTTACCCCTTCGGAGCGTTATTCGTTCATTTCCTCAACCCTGGTCCGGGAAATCGCGGCGCTGGGCGGCGACATCACCAAATTCGTCCACCCGGTGGTGGCCGAGGCCCTGACCGAACGCTTCAAAAAGTGACATTGGCGATTTGACCACGGCGCCCGCGTGCACTGCGGGCGCTAATGCGGCACAATTATGCCCATTGGTTTTCAAATGCCTGGGTTCTGAGCCCTGGCCGGAGTCCCCATGTCCCTGATCATCACCGACGATTGCATCAATTGCGACGTCTGCGAACCCGAGTGCCCGAACGCTGCGATCTCTCAAGGTGAAGAGATCTACGTGATCGACCCCAACCTGTGCACCCAGTGCGTGGGTCACTACGACGAGCCGCAATGCCAGCAAGTCTGCCCGGTAGACTGCATCCCTCTGGATGAAGCCCATCCGGAGACCGAAGCGCAGCTGATGGAAAAATACCGCCGAATCACCGGCAAGGCCTGATGCCGTTCGTCGCCCGACTCATACCGCTGGTACTGGGCGCCACCCTGGCGCTAGGGGCTGCCTGTGCCCAGGCACAAGGCCCGGGTCGCGCGGCGATTGCCACACCCCATGCCGAAGCCACCGCCGCTGCGCGGGAAATTCTCGAGCAGGGCGGTAACGCCTTTGACGCCGCCATTGCCGTCAGCGCCGCGCTGGCGGTGGTCGAGCCCTATGGCTCCGGCCTTGGCGGCGGCGGATTCTTCCTTCTGCGCGAAGGCGAAACGCCCGCCCGCTATACCTTTATCGACGCTCGCGAGCGCGCGCCAGGCAGAGCCAGCGAAGCCATGTACCTCAAGGACGGCAAGGTCCAACCGGGGTTGTCGATCAATGGCCCGCTGGCGGCAGCGATTCCCGGCTTGCCGGCAGCACTCGCGGATCTCGCTGCCCATTACGGCAAGCTGCCGCTGCACAGCACCCTGGCTCCTGCCATTCGTCTGGCCAACCAGGGTTTTGCCGTCGACCGCATTTACCGCGACCGCGCGCAGATGCGCTTGAGCGCATTGCGCGACGACCCGGAAAGCGCCCGGCTGTTCCTCATCAATGGTGAAGTACCGGCCCTTGGCGCTCAGATCCGCCAACCGCAACTGGCCATTACCCTTGAGCGCATCGCCAGCCAGGGCCGCGACGGCTTCTATGCCGGCCCTACCGCTCAGGCCATGGTTGAGGGCATACAAGCTGCGGGGGGCATCTGGCGCCTGGATGACCTGGCCAACTACCGCACCGCCAAACGCGAGCCGCTGCGCTACCAGCTTGCCGGCCAGCGCGAACTGATCAGCGCTCCGCCGCCCTCGGCCGGTGGCGTGGCCCTGGCCCAGAGCCTGGCGATGCTGCAGCGCCTGCCCTGGCAAAGCGCCGAGCCGGTGCAGCGCAGTCATTACGTGCTGGAAGTGTTGCGCCGGGCCTATCGCGACCGCGGCCTGCTCGGCGATCCGGACTACGTCGCCAACCCGCTGCCACAACTGCTCGCACGCAATTACCTGACTTCGCTGGCCGACAGCATCGACGTGCACCAGGCCACGCCCAGCAACAGCCTGCCGCCCGCCCCGGCCTGGCGCGAAGGTGATCACACCACCCACTTTGCACTGATCGATGCCGACGGCAATGCCGTGGCCGCGACACTGTCGGTCAACCTGCCGTTCGGCGCCGCCTTCAGCGCCCCCGGTACCGGTGTGGTGCTGAACAACGAAATGGATGACTTTGCCGCCGACCCGCGTGGCAGCAACAGTTATGGCCTGGCCGGCAGCCAGGCCAACGCCGTGGCCGCCGGTAAACGGCCGCTGTCGAGCATGAGCCCGAGCTTTATCGAGAGCCCGACCCAGTTCGCCGCCTTCGGCACACCGGGCGGCAGCCGCATTCCGAGCATGGTGCTGCTGTCGATGATGGGCTTTCTTGAGGGCAAGCCGGTGGCCGACTGGCCGGCGGTGCCGCGCTATCACCACCAGTACCTGCCGGATGTGGTCGAGCACGAGCCGGGGGCGTTCAGCACCGGGCAGCAGCGTGAACTGCAGGCACGCGGCTACCAGCTCAAGGACCTGGGGCGGACCTACGGCAATCAGCAAGTACTGTACTGGGACAAGGCCGGGCAAACCCTCGAAGCCGCCAGCGACCCCCGCGGCGTGGGCGCCGCGCAGGTGCTCAGCCCGCGCTAAACACCTTCACTTCTGGCAGCGTAGGCAGAAGACGCTGGCGCGCTGGCCGAGCTTGACCTCACGCAGGATGCTGCCACACACCTTGCACGGCTCTTCCCCACGCCCGTAGACGAACAGTTCCTGCTGGAAGTAGCCCGGCTGGCCGTCGCCACCGATAAAGTCGCGCAAGGTGGTGCCGCCGCGCTCGATGGCGCAGGCCAGGATGCGTTTGATCTCGATCGCCAGCTTCAGGTAACGCGCCCGGGAAATGCTCCCGGCTTCACGGCGCGGATCAATGCCAGCGGCGAACAGCGCCTCGGTCGCATAGATATTGCCCACCCCGACCACCACCGCGTTGTCCATGATGAACGGCTTGACCGCCATGGAGCGGCCGCGTGACAGCTGGAACAGCCGCTCGCCGTCGAACAGATCGGTCAGGGGTTCCGGGCCGAGCTTGATCAGCAGCTCATGATTGAGCGGATCGAGGCTCCACAGCATCGCCCCAAAGCGCCGCGGGTCGGTGTAGCGCAGGGCCAGGCCCGACTCCAGTTCGATATCCACATGCTCGTGCTTGGCCGCCGGCAGGCCGATCTCGACCAGGCGCAAGTTGCCGGACATGCCCAGATGGCTGATCAGGGTGCCAACCTCGGCATTGAGCAGCAGGTACTTGGCGCGCCGCTCGACCTTGACGAAACGCTGCCCGGACAGGCGAATGTCGAGGTCCTCGGGGATCGGCCAGCGCAGGCGCCGGTCGCGCACGATCACCCGGCTGACCCGCTGGCCTTCCAGGTAAGGCGCAATACCGCGCCGGGTGGTTTCGACTTCTGGCAATTCCGGCATGGATCAGTGACCGCCCAGTTCGCGAATGGTCTGCTTGAGGTTCTCGAAGTCATACTCGGACAGGCCGACATAATCGAGCACCAGGTGCCCGACGGTATTCCATTCGTGGTCGACGCTCTGGTTGCCCAGCACCCGGTAGGAGGCACAGATGTGCTCGGCCATCTTCAGGATCGCCAGCAGGTTCTTCAACTGGCTGTTGCGCGCCGAGTCATCGCTGAACACCGCCAGGGCGTTGTGATGGTTGGCAATGGCATTGCTCAGGTGCTCGGGCAGGCGCCACGACTTGGCGGTGTAGTACCCGACCACCGCATGGTTGGTGTTGAACACCTGGTTTTCGGTATCGACCACCCGCTGTTCGGCGCCGGCACTGGCGTAGGCATCCTCGAGCACGCTCATGTACTCGGGGAAGCGCTTGAGCATCAGCGGCACGCCGCAATCGTGGAACAGGCCCAGGGCATAGGCTTCGTCCACTGCCTGGGAGCCGATGCGCTTGGCCAGGGTCAGGCAGGTCATGGCCACGTCCTGGGCGGTGTCCCAGAAACGGTTGAGGGTGACGATGGTGTCGTCGCTCATCTCGCCCTTGATCGACTGCGCATTGATCAGGTTGATGATCGAGCGGCTGCCGAGCAGATTCACCGCACGCTGGATCGAGGCGATCTTGTTGCTCAGGCCGTAGTACGGCGAGTTGACCAGCTTGAGCAATGCCCCGGACAAGCCCGGGTCCTGGGAGATCAGCTTGGCGATCACCTCCAGGTCGGGGTCGGGCATGTATTGTTCGAACTGCAGGTCAACCATGATCTGCGGCTGCGGCGGCACGCTGATGCCTTGCAGGGCGTTCTGGATCTGTTCGGCGGAGAGTTCCTGGGACATAAGTACACACTCGGGGCTGAGCGGCGATTCTAACCCGATCGTACTGGCCAGGGGTGAAGCTAAAGGCCATCGCTCTGTTGCAATTTGTCGCTATTCCCCATCGACACGGCAGGCATCGCGCTATAATCCCGCTCTTTTTTCCCGGAGCGACGTCATGTCCCTGCCCAGCCTTCGTCTCAAAGCCAATGCCGACCGCCGCCTGCGCGCTGGCCACCTGTGGGTCTACAGCAACGAAATCGACGTCGCCGCGACCCCGCTGCATGGCTTCAAGGCCGGTGACCAGGCGATCCTCGAAACCGCCGGCGGCAAGGCTTTGGGCGTCGTTGCCATGAGCCCGAACAACCTGATCTGCGCCCGCCTGCTGTCGCGTGACGCCAAGCTGGCCCTGGACAAGTCGCTGCTGGTGCACCGCATCAACGTTGCCCTGTCGCTGCGTGAGCGCCTGTTCGACAAGCCGTTCTACCGCCTGGTGTATGGCGATTCCGACCTGCTGCCGGGCCTGGTGGTCGATCGTTTCGGCGACATCCTGGTGGTCCAGCTCGCTTCGGCGACCATGGAGCAACACAAGGATGACGTCGTAGCCGCCCTGGTTCAGGTGCTCAAGCCGACCGGTATCCTGTTCAAGAACGACTCGGCCGCGCGCGATGCCGAAGGCCTGGGCCGTTACGTCGAAACCGTGTTCGGCCTGGTACCGGAGTGGGTGGCCCTGGAAGAGAACGGCGTGAAGTTCGAAGCGCCGGTCATGGAAGGCCAGAAGACCGGCTGGTTCTACGACCACCGCATGAACCGCGCGCGTCTGGCGCCGTACGTCAAAGGCAAGCGCGTGCTCGACCTGTTCAGCTACATCGGTGGCTGGGGCGTACAGGCCGGTGCCTTTGGCGCCAGCGAAGTGTTCTGCGTCGATGCCTCGGGCTTTGCCCTGGACGGCGTCGAGCGTAACGCCGGGCTCAACGGCATTGCCGAGAAGCTGACCTGCATCGAAGGCGACGTGTTCGAAGCGCTGAAAGAGCTCAAGGCCTCCGAAGAGCGTTTCGACGTGATCGTGGCCGACCCGCCCGCCTTCATCAAGCGCAAGAAAGACCTGAAAAACGGCGAGGGCGCCTACCGCCGCCTGAACGAACAAGCCATGCGCCTGCTGACCAAGGACGGCATCCTGGTCAGTGCATCCTGCTCGATGCACCTGCCGGAAGACGACCTGCAGAACATCCTGCTGACCAGCGCCCGCCACCTGGACCGCAACATCCAGCTGCTCGAACGCGGCGGCCAGGGCCCGGATCACCCGGTCCACCCGGCGATCCCGGAAACCCGCTACATCAAGAGCATCACCTGCCGCCTGCTGCCGAACAGCTAAGGCGTGGTGCAATAAAAAATCCCGGCCAGGTGCCGGGATTTTTTTGCCTGCAATACGCTAGCGGTTGGGCTGCCAGGTCAAATCGATACCATCGAGGGTCAGCGTCTTGTAACGTGGCATCACCGGTTTCATCTGCCCACTGCGGATCAACTGAACCAGTCGCTCGGTGTTATCGCGAATACTGTGCAGGCTACCGACTTCGCGCCACTCCCCCTTGCCCTCGCGGGCAAACAGGAAAACGCTGGATGCGTAGGTGTGCCGCGGGATCATCAACACTTCGTTGCGCCCGTCGCCATCCATGTCCACCCCCCACAGGAAACAACCCTTGCCGCCGCATTGGCTCAGGGCCATGACCATCGTGGCGAACTCCTCGCTGCCAGGTTGCTCAGGCCCCAGCCATTCAAGGTTCGGGGCGTGACTGTCGTCGGCGTACAGCGGGTGGGCTTCATCCATGATCCACTGCAGCTTTTTTCGTCCTTCGGCGTCGAACAGTTCGTCAGTCTTGAGCCGCGCTTCCAGCGCCTTGAACGCCTCACGTCCCGGCTTGCCCAGGCGGTGGTACAAAGTTCTGGCATCGAATTCCTGGATCGCGGTACGCCCGCTAAGCAGACGCTCGACCTGGTTGTTTGCACTGAGCTGCAAAGGGTTCAGCAGCGGCGTATAGAACAGCACCACGAGCACCGCGCTGAGCAGGGCAATCCACGGGTTGCTGACCCGCAGGCTGTGCAACCAGCCCTGGCGCGAGGCGAACACTGCCCAGAGTGCGGCCAGGCTGTGAACCTGCATCACACCGATCAGCAACAGGGCGAGGATGCGCTCAGGCGTAAGGCCATACTGATTTACCCGCAACCAGCTTGAATAGCCCGCCAGCGCCACCAGTACCGGCAAGCACAGCAAGCAGGCCTCGACCAGGCGCTTGAGCACGCTCGGATAGGGATTGGCCTGATGGCCATCCTGGAACACGCCGTTGACCAAAAACAGGTTGATGACCACCAGCAACAACAAGATGGTGGTCGAGTAGCCGGTACTCCAGATCGGCTGCAACCCGGTAAACGGCAGCATCAGGCTGAACAGTACGGCGATCAGTGCGCTCAGTGGCAGCAACACACGACACAGGGTCAATAGCACGCCGCGCAGCAGGCCGATGACTTTTTCGTTCTCCAGGCCCATGCGCATCCCCAGGGAGAACACTACCGCCAGGCCGATGCGCACTACTGGCGCCGAGGTCAGCACGTCTTCGACCTGGGGGATGCCGAGCATCAGGAACAGGCGTCCGCACAACCACAGCAGCAGCCAGAACAACAGGGTGAACAGCAGTGCCAGGAGGACGATGAAGATGTTGTTCCAGGCATGCCGGAACAGGTCTTCATAGCGCAGCCGCAGGCCTTCGCGGGTCGGCCAGCTGAGGATGAAGGCGGTGCCGATGTAGGTGACGGCAACCGCAGCCACCCATGAGCTCTGCCAGACCCAGCCCAGGGTGTCCTGACTGAAGGTCCAGCTGCTGATAAAGCCGATCAGCAGCGTCAGGCCCAGTACCAGCCAGCCCGTACCGCGATGCAGCACTGCACTGCCAAGCAGTTGCAGGTTGACCCCGGCCACCAGCACGGCGGCGCACAGGCCGAATGGCAGCCCGGCGATATCGATTTGGACGTGCCTGGCGTAGAGGAACACCAGGCCCTGAACCAGGCCGATGGCCAGGTAGAACAGTAAAGATCGACTTATCGCAGGCATTGCAAATCCTTTTGGCCAGTGGGGTGCGAAGGGCGCAAGTCTACCGAAAGCCAGCACCTGATCGTGTGGCTTGCGGACAATTTTTGCAGTAACGGCCGGGCTGGCTTGCCGGTAGGGTGCTAGATCAGATATCGAGTACCTGCGAAGCAATGCCGAAGTAAACCAGCACACCGGCAGCATCAGCGATTGAGGTTACCAACGGACCGCTGGCGGTCGCAGGATCCAGCTTCAGCTGACTGAGGAGGAACGGCAGGCTCATGCCAATCAAGCTGCCCAGCAAGACGATAATCAGCATGCTGCTTGCCACGATCAATGCGATATCCGGGCCACCTCGCAGTACACCGAGCGTGGCCACCGCCGCCGCCATGGTTGCTCCCAAGGCCAAAGCTACCCCGCACTCTCGGCCAAGCAGGCTTAACCAGTCGCGCATCACCACTTCGCCGGTGGCCAGAGCCCGGACCATCAGGGTCGCCGACTGAGCTCCGGCGTTACCCCCGCTGTCGACCAGCAACGGCAAAAAAAACACCAGGGCAATGTGCGCGGCAATGGTGTCCTCAAAGGCTGCGATTCCCGCCCCGGAGAACAGATTGCCAAACACCAGCAGTACCAGCCAGAACACTCGCTTGCGGTAGAGCAAGCCGACAGTTGCCGATTTCAGGTTACCGATATGAGTGCCTATCGAGGCACCTTTATGAAAGTCTTCGGTGGCTTCGTCCACCATTACATCCAGAGCCGCGTCACAGGTCACGATACCCACAAGATGCCCGCGTGGGTCGAGCACCGGCAGGGCCAGCAGGTCGTACTCGCGGATCAGCCGGGCCACCTGCTCCTGCGGAGTATCGGTGTTCACGCTCAGCACCGGTTGAACCATCAGCCGTTCGATCGGGCGGTCAGGGGCAGCCAGGATCAACTCGCGCAACGAGAGCGTGCCGAGCAGGTTGCCCTGTTCGTCGAGGACGTAGGACTGGTAGATGGTTTCGGCATCGGCCGCTTCGCGGCGCAACATGTCGATGGCCTGGGTCGCCGTGAGCCCGCTGACAATGCAGGAGTATTCGCTGCTCATCAGCGCCCCGGCGCTGCCCTCAGGGTAGAAACCGGGCTGCAGCAAGCCGTCCCGACGCGCCTGAGCCTGCTGGCGCGGTTGCGACAGCGTGTTTACATCGTCAATGCAGTGCATATCTTTCTCCAGGCACCTTCGCGGGAGCCCGGGAGCCTTGCCCTTGCATCAGGCTCAGCCCAGTAGCAGCCCCAGCGCCGATGCGCTCAGTGCCAGATTGTAAGTTCGCGTTGAACCGAAACTGGGAAGGTCCATTAAGGGTGTCGTCTCGTGAGCCGCACATGCGGCGCGCGGATAATAGCCAGCTCATTCAGGCTGCAATAGCCGTAAAAGTGCGTTTCAGAAGGGTCCTACGAATGGGTGGGATAGCGTGAAGCTGCTCAAAGCGTGATCCCAGCATCACCAACCATCTATTGCGCCATTCCCTCAAAGCCGCAGCGGTGTAGAATCGGACTATTCATCGCCAGTCATCCCCGGCGGGTTTATGAGCTCTGGCCGAGCGCACGGCGATCCCGCGGCGATCTCGGCTTCATCCGTACCAGCGGCCACCTGCCTTCGGTGCAAAGGACAAGAGAAGCTCACTCCCCTTTTTGTTACCTGATTAGCCGCCAGGAGTGCTTCATGCCTGATTACCGCTCGAAAACGTCCACCCACGGCCGCAATATGGCCGGCGCCCGCGCCCTCTGGCGTGCCACCGGGATGAAGGACGAAGACTTCAAGAAACCGATCATCGCCATCGCCAACTCGTTCACCCAGTTCGTCCCGGGCCACGTGCACCTGAAGGACCTGGGCCAGCTGGTCGCCCGCGAGATCGAACGCGCCGGTGGCGTGGCCAAGGAATTCAACACCATCGCGGTCGACGACGGCATCGCCATGGGCCATGACGGCATGCTCTATTCGCTGCCTAGCCGCGAGATCATTGCCGACTCGGTCGAGTACATGGTCAACGCCCACTGCGCCGACGCCATCGTCTGCATCTCCAACTGCGACAAGATCACCCCCGGCATGCTGATGGCCGCGCTGCGCCTGAACATCCCGGTGATCTTTGTCTCCGGCGGGCCGATGGAAGCCGGCAAGACCAAACTGGCCAGCCACGGCCTGGACCTGGTCGACGCCATGGTCATTGCCGCCGACTCCACCGCCAGCGACGAAAAAGTCGCCGAGTACGAGCGCAGCGCCTGCCCGACCTGCGGTTCGTGTTCCGGCATGTTCACCGCCAACTCGATGAACTGCCTGACCGAAGCCCTGGGCCTGGCCCTGCCGGGCAACGGTTCGACCCTGGCCACCCACAGCGATCGCGAACAGCTGTTCCTGCAGGCTGGCCGTACCATCGTCGAGCTGTGCAAGCGCTACTACGGCGACAACGACCAGAGCGTGCTGCCGCGTAACATCGCCAACTTCAAGGCGTTCGAGAACGCCATGATGCTGGACATCGCCATGGGTGGTTCGACCAACACCATCCTGCACCTGCTGGCCGCCGCCCAGGAAGCCGAGATCGCTTTCGATCTGCGTGACATCGATCGCCTGTCGCGCAAAGTGCCGCAACTGTGCAAGGTGGCGCCGAACATCCAGAAGTACCACATGGAAGACGTCCACCGCGCCGGTGGCATCTTCAGCATCCTTGGGTCGCTGGCCCGTGGCGGTCTGCTGCACACCGACCTGCCGACCGTGCACAGCCCGAGCATGGAAGAAGCCATCGCCAAGTGGGACATCACCCAGACCAGCGACGAAGCGGTTCACCATTTCTTCAAGGCGGGCCCGGCCGGTATCCCGACCCAGACCGCGTTCAGCCAGTCGACCCGTTGGCCGAGCCTGGATGACGACCGCGAAAACGGCTGCATCCGCAGCGTCGAGCACGCCTATTCGCAAGAAGGCGGCCTGGCCGTGCTGTACGGCAACATCGCCCTGGACGGCTGCGTGGTGAAAACCGCCGGCGTCGACGAGTCGATCCACGTCTTCGAAGGCAACGCGAAGATCTTCGAAAGCCAGGACAGCGCCGTACGCGGCATCCTTGCTGACGAAGTGAAGGCAGGCGACATCGTCATCATCCGCTACGAAGGCCCGAAGGGCGGCCCGGGCATGCAAGAGATGCTCTACCCGACTTCGTACCTCAAGTCCAAAGGCCTGGGCAAAGCCTGTGCACTGCTCACCGACGGCCGTTTCTCTGGCGGTACCTCGGGCCTGTCGATTGGCCACGCTTCGCCAGAAGCCGCAGCCGGCGGCGCGATTGGCCTGGTGCAGGACGGCGACAAGGTGTTGATCGACATCCCCAACCGCTCGATCAACCTGCTGGTCAGCGATGAAGAGCTGGCCGCGCGCCGAGTGGAACAGGACAAGAAAGGCTGGAAACCGGTCGAAGCGCGGCCACGCAAAGTGACCACTGCGCTGAAGGCTTATGCCCTGCTGGCGACCAGCGCCGACAAGGGCGCGGTCCGCAACAAGGCGCTGCTCGACGGGCTGTAAGCAGAAAAGCATCGCGGGGCAAGCCCGCTCCTACGGGTGTAGGAGCGGGCTTGCCCCGCGATGGCCTCGACTCAGTACTTGGCCCGCACGCTAAAGGTCAGGTTGCGCGGCTCGCCATAGAAGTTCGACCCCCACGAACTGTCCACCCGCTCATAGTAAGTACGATCAAACAGGTTGTTGGCCGTCAGCGTCGCCGACAGGTTCTGGTTGAACTTGTACCCCACCTGGGCCGTGGCGATGCTGTAGCCGCCCTGGACGAAGTCCACGTCACGTTTGTAGTAGGTGGCACTCACTGCCCGCACCCCGCCACCGACGCTGAAGTCCTTCAGCGGGCCATCGGCAAATTCGTAGCGCGTCCACAGGTTGAAGTTGTGCTTGGGGGTGATGGTGGTGCCCTGGTTGGTGTCTTCGCCACTCAGCGACTTGAGCATGGTGAAGGCGTAGCCGGTGCTGATGCTCCAGTTGTCGGTGAGGTTGCCGCTCAGCTCGGTTTCCCAACCCTGGCTGCGAATCTTGCCTTGCGGCTCGTAGTACTGGTTGTTGGCCACCAGCTCGGCGCGGTTCTCGTCGTAGATGCGAAACAGCGCCACGCTGCCATTCAAACGGCCATCGTAAAACTCACGCTTGAGGCCGATTTCGTACTGTTTGCCTTTGCGTGGGGCGATGGTCTGGCCACCGGCATTCACATCGGTCTGCGGCTTGAACACACTGGTGTAGCTGGCATAGGCCGACAGCTCCGGCGTCAGCTTGGCCACCAGCGCCCCGTAGGGAATGACCTTGCGGTTGATGCTGGTCTCGGTGCTGTTGAAGTTGTTGAAAAAGGCGTTGGCGTTGTGCGCATCGCTTTCGAACCAGGTCACCCGGCTGCCAAGGATCACGTCCAGCCAGTCGGTGGCGCTGATCTTGGTGCGGGCGTAGAGGCCGTACTGGTGCGATTTCGACCAGTTGCCGTTGTCCATTTCGTACTTCTGCTTGGGGATATTGATGCTGCCCGGGTCGAACACGTTGGTGTCGAAGTATTCACCGCCGCCGTAGGTGAAATCCTTGTCCAGGTGCTGGTACTCGGCGCCCACGGTCAGCTCGTGGGTACGGCCGAACGCTTCCACCGGAACGGTCACGAAGCTGTCCAGGCCCAGGGTCTTGATGTGGGTGTAGTAGGAGTAGGCCACGGCCGAGCTGGCGCCGGTGGCCGGGTCTACCGCGCCGTCGCTCCAGGTGAAGTTGCGGGTCGGGGTTTCGGCATCGCGATAGGTCAACGAGGTCTTGAACTGGCCGCCGTTCTCCAGCGCGTGATCGACTTCGAAGAAGCTCTCCCAGACGTGCTCGTCCAGTTCATTCCACTTGGCATCGACGAAGGTCGAGCGCTTGACGTCCAGCAGCTTGCCGTTGGCGTAAGCCGGCAGGCCGAACGCCGGGGTGGAGTGGTTTTTCTGATAGGCGCCGCCCAGGGATAGCGTAGTGTCCGGGGTCACGTCGTATTCCAACCGGCCATAAACCATTGGCCGCTCGTTCTGGGCGTAATCGACGAAGGACTTGTTGTCCTCATAAGCGGTAACGAAGCGCCCGCGCAGGCTGCCGTCGCTGTTGAGCGGGCCGGTGATGTCCACGGTCGAGTGGTAGCGATCATAAGAGCCTGCCGACAGCTCGCCACTCAGGGCGAACTGCCCGAGGGCGCGCTTGCGCACCAGGTTGATGGTACCACCAGGCTCGCCGGCGCCCTGATACAGGCCGGAAGGCCCGCGCAACACTTCGACGCGGTCGAACATCGCCAGGTCGAAGCTGGTCATCAGGTCGCCCTGGCCAGTCATTTGCGAGACGCCATCGACCTGCACCTGATCGACCAGAAAACCGCGCATATACACGTCATTAAGGCTGGAGCCGGAGTTGTAGCTCTTGATCGTCGCCCCGGTGACCTGGCGCATGGCGTCCTGCAGGCTGTTCATGTTCTGGTCGTCCATGCGCTGACGGGTGACGACCGATACCGACTGCGGAATGTCCTTGAGCTTTTGCTCCCCCTTGCCGATGGTCAGCGCACCTGTGGTGTAGGACTGGCTGCCTTCGGTAGTGGCGCCCAGCACCTTGCCGCCGACCATGGTCGCACCCAACTGCAACGCGGCGTCATCGCCCTGGCGTCTTTCCAGGGTTACGCTGTCGCGATCGATGTAGGTTGCGCTCAGGCCAGTGCCGGCCAGCAGCCGGGCCAGTGCCTGGTCCTGTGGATAACTGCCGCTCAAGCCCGGGGAGCGCAGGCCTTGAGTGACCTCGGCGCCGACCAGCACTTGCACCCGGGTTACCGCACTGAAGGCCGCCAGCGCCGCATCCAGCGATTGCGCCGGGATCTCAAAGCGATAGACCTGCGCTTGCGCGGCAGGCGCAGCCAGGGTCGGCAGTGCCAGTGTGCCGCAGCCCAGGGCAATGGCCAGGCTCAGCAGGGTCGGCACGCCGGGCAGGCGCCGGGTGGCGGTGGTGTGTTCCATCAGTGATGCTCCCCAGAATCGTCGAAGTCGTTAAGTGGCGCCGCACTGTCTGAGAGTGCTTATTATTTGCGCCTACGAGATCAAGGACGTCAGCTACTGGGGAAACCCTGAAACTTTCGTAAGAATTTTTTCAGCCCTCACGCAATACGCGCAGGTACGAGGTGTAGTGCTCGGCGCGCAGGCCCAGGGTGTGGGTCAAGGCCTTGAGCACGGCCTCGGGCTTGTCGATCTCGAACACCCCCGAGACCTTGCGCTGGCGCAGGCTCTCGCCCAGCACCAGGGTCTGCCCCGGCCAGTAACGGTTGAGGGCATCGACCACTTCGACCAGCGGCTGCTCGCGGAATACCAGCTGGCGTTGGCGCCAGGCGAACTCGGCGGCCACATCGAAAGCATGCTCGGAGCTCAGTTGAGCGCCGCGATACTCAACTGCGCGACCGGGTTCGAGCAGCACTGTCCGGTGATTGTCGGCGCTGACCTGGACCTTGCCCTGAGCTACCCGCACGCGCGTCTGGTCACCCTGCCGGGCCACGCTGAAGCGCGTGCCTACGACCTTGACCCAGCCATCGCCCGAGCGAATCACGAACGGCCGCGCCGGGTCATGACTGACATCGAACCAGGCCTCGCCACGCAACAGCCGCACCCGCCGCTCGCCATCAGCCAACTCGACCTGCAGCGCCGTGTCAGTGTTGAGCTGAAGTTGCGAACCGTCCGCCAGGGCAATGTTGCGCGACTCTCCGGTGCTGGTGGCAAAGTCGGCGCGCCAGCGGTCCGGCCAGGGGCTGTACGCCAGCAAACCGACCATCAACAACACTGCTGCAGCACTGGCCCAGGCCTGCAACCGCGGCCGGCGCCAGCGCGCACGCTGGGCGTCGCGTATCTGCCGCGCCGGCTCACGTAACGCACCCAGCAGGCCAAGCACTTCGTCCCAGGCCTGGACCTGTGCCGGGCCCCGGGCCAGCCAGGCGGTGAAGGCCTCGCGCTCAGCGAGCGTGACGTCCTCGGCCTGCAGGCGGTAGTACCAGCCACTGGCTTCGGCGAACAGGTCGTCGGCATCCGTGGCGTGTGGGTCGGTCATCGGGGTATCCGTCGCTGCAATTGGCCGGCTCATGGGCACGACCTCGGCGTGCCGCTGAGCAAGCGCGCCTTGATAAAGGCCCGGCAGTCGATCAGCGCACGGCGCAATTGGTATTCGACACTACGCGGGGAAATCTGCAGCCGCTGGCCAATTTCCCGGTAGGAACATTCGTCGACATGATAAAGCAGGAAGATATGCCGGGTCGCCTCGGGCAGGGCCTGGATGGCCTCGTGCATCAGCGCTTGCTCCTGCAGCGCAGACAATTGCTCATCGGCCCCGGGCGTTTCGCAGGCCAGCTCCTCGCTGGGCTCGCCACCGTCCAGGCGCTCGCGGCGAATGGCTTGGCGCTGATGGTCACGTACCAGGTTGCTGGCGATGGTGAAGAGAAAGGCCGGCAGGTTGTCGATCTTCTTGTCGGCAGGCAGCCGCGCCAGGCGCAGGAACGATTCCTGCGTCAGGTCGGCTGCCACCTGCGAATTGCCCGTGCGGCGCGCAACAAAGGCTTCCAGCGCTTTCTTGTGCTCGGCGAACAAGCGGGCAATCTGCGTATTCCACGAAGACACGGTACTTCCTGGCGGTGGACCTCAAGGTGAGCGCACGCTAGCAGAAGATGAGATAAATTCGCAATTGATATCTATTTTGCTTACTGAATCTGCTCCGGCGTAACGATCACCCAGTTCTTATCGGCCGTCACCGGCAACCCCTCTTTGGCCTGCGCCGCTGCATGCTTGGCGATCATGCCGTTGATCTGGTCCATGTACTTGGCCTTGCGATTTATCCACAGGTGGATGCCGCCCTTGGCCACGTCGACGCTATGGAACTGCATGTAGCCATCACTGGTTGGGGTATCGCCACCGACCAGCACAGGCTTTTTCCATTCATCGATATAGGTGAGGATCGCGGCTTGCTTGCCGGCCATCCAGGTCGCCGGGGTCCACAGGTACGGGGTCAGTTCCAGGCCCATGTTGGCTTGCGGGTCGTAGCTGCCGGCACTGATCTGCTTGCGCGCGGTGGTCAGGGCGCCGCTGCTGCGGTCCTTGAGCAGCAGGCTGACGCCGATCACGTTCTGCGGTTTGACGTTGTAGCCGTACTTGGGATCGGTGGCGACCATGCGCACCAGCTCTTCGGAGGCGGCGCTGATCACGTAGACCTCGATGCCGTTCGCCATCAGCTTGTTGAACAGCTCGGCTTGGCCTGCGAACACTTTCGGCGGCTGCACGTCGATGCGCTTGACCTGATCACCCTCGTAGTAAGTGCTCGGCACCGGCTTGCCCGAGGCCATCAGCTCGTCGACATAGCCCTTGAGCTCCTTGAGGGTGAAGCCAGCAAACACCTGGGCGACCCAGGGATAACAGACCATGTCGTCGATTTCGCAGAGCCGGTAGTAGTAACTGAACAGGCTCTCCTTGTGCTCGGCGGTGTCTTTGAAGGGGATGAGCTTGAGCGACGGATCGAGCTTGTCGCGGCTGAGCAGGCCCTTGTTCTCCATGAACGGCAGCAGCGATTCCTCGAGGTCGAAGCGGTAGCTGGTGTTGTCCATGTCGAAAACCGCGTAGTTGCCCTGGTTGGCATTGGCGGCAATCATTGTGTCCAGTTGTTTGGCAGCCTCGGCCGGCCAGTGCTTGAGTTCGGTGGCCCAGCTGTGCCCGGCCAGCAACAGGGCCAGGCCGGCGGCGAGGATTTTCGGAGCAGACGTCATGTGCATTTCTCCAGAAAAGTGGCCCGCCCACGCTAGCAAAGCCTGTAATGCACACCGACCCGACAGCGACACCGGCACGCCCCTGAGCGGCCACAAGCATTCTGTTTGCGACGCGGCGTTATTCCAAAAACGACTATCGAAATTCCATTTCGATATAAATTCGTTCGTTTTCATGCTGTTAGCATTTCTGTTCGCAATCGCACACAGAGGCGATGCCCCGCCTTTTTTCCTGGAGCTTCAATGAATCTGCCGTTGTCTCTCAATCTGCTGGCGTTCCTGGCCTTGCTGCTAGGCCTGGCGCAAACCCGTCATGGCAACTGGAGCCTGGCCAAGAAGGTCCTGGTCGGCCTGGTCCTCGGCGTGTTGTTCGGCGCTGCCCTGCATGCCATTTATGGCGCCGGCAACCCGATCCTCAAGGCCACCATCAGCTGGCTCGACCTGGTCGGCAACGGTTATGTGCAGTTGCTGCAGATGATCGTCATGCCGCTGATCTTCGCCTCGATCCTCAGCGCCGTGGCACGCCTGCACAACGCTTCGTCGCTGGGCAAGATCAGCTTCCTGACCATCGGCACCCTGCTGTTCACCACGGCCATCGCCGCGCTGATCGGCATCGTGCTGACCAACCTGTTCGGCCTGACCGCCGAAGGCCTGGTGGCCGGCACCGCCGAAACCGCACGCATGGCGGCGATCCAGAGCGATTACGTGGGCAAGGTCACCGACCTGAACATCCCGCAGCTGCTGCTGTCGTTCATCCCCAGCAACCCGGTAGGCGACCTGGCCCGGGCCAAGCCGACCTCGATCATCAGCGTGGTGATCTTTGCCGTGTTCCTCGGCATGGCCGCCCTGCAACTGCTCAAGGATGACGCCGAAAAGGGCAACCGCGCCCTGGCCGCCATCGACACCCTGCAAGCCTGGGTGATGCGCCTGGTGCGCCTGGTGATGAAGCTCACCCCGTACGGCGTGCTGGCGTTGATGACCAAGGTGGTGGCCAGCTCGAACCTGGACGACATCCTCAAGCTCGGCAGCTTCGTGGTGGTCTCATACATCGGCCTGGGCCTGATGTTCGTGGTGCACGGCGTGCTGCTGGCACTGAGCGGCGTGAACCCGCTGCGCTTCTTCCGCAAGGTCTGGCCGGTACTGACCTTCGCCTTCACCAGCCGCTCCAGCGCCGCGAGCATCCCGCTGAGCATCGAGGCGCAAACCCTGCGCCTGGGTATTCCGCAGTCGATCGCAAGCTTCGCGGCATCGTTCGGAGCGACCATCGGCCAGAACGGCTGCGCCGGTTTGTACCCGGCGATGTTGGCAGTGATGGTGGCGCCAGCGGTGGGCATCGATCCATTTGACCCGCTGTGGATTGCCACCCTGGTGGCGATCGTCACCTTGAGTTCGGCGGGTGTCGCGGGCGTGGGTGGTGGTGCGACCTTCGCGGCACTGATCGTGTTGCCAGCCATGGGCTTGCCGGTCGAGCTGGTGGCCTTGCTGATCTCGGTCGAGCCATTGATCGACATGGGCCGTACGGCGTTGAACGTGAACGGTTCGATGACTGCCGGGGCGATTACCAGCCAGATGCTCAAGCAGACCGACAAGTCGCTGCTGGATGCGCAGGAGCATGCGCAGCTGACGCACTCCTGAGTCCTGCGTCGCCCTGAAGGGCCTCATCGCCGGCAACGCCGGCTCCCACAGTTAGTGCATATGCCAGACACTGTGGGAGCCGGCGTTGCCGGCGATGCTTTTCAGGCCTTTTCCCAGACCTCGAAGTGATACGCCGGCTTGTCGCCGTCAGCCGCATTCGGCTGGCTCGACGCCAACGTCCACTGCGCCTGATCAAACTGCGGAAACCACGCATCCCCTTCCGGGCTCAGCTCTACCCGCGTCAGGTACAGCCGATCCGCCAGGCCGCGCTCGATTGCCTGGGTGTACAACTGCGCGCCGCCGATCAGCATCAGCTCATCGACGCCCTGCTCCAGCGCCCATTGCTCGGCACGCACCATGGCTTCATCGAGCGAGGCGAACACCTCGGCGCCTTCGAGCTGCAGACCCGACTGGCGGCTGACCACCAGGTTCAAGCGCCCCGGCAGCGGGCGGCCAAGCGAATCCCAGGTCTTGCGGCCCATGATGATCGGCTTGCCCAGGGTGGTGGCCTTGAAATACTTGAAATCCCCCGGCAGGTGCCAGGGCATGCTGTTGTCGATGCCGATCACGCGGTTCTCGGCGAGGGCCGCGATCAGGCTGAGGGGGAGTGATGTTTTCATGCCGGCGAGGATAGCAAAGCCCGATCTTCGATGCCTGGGTTATGCTTTGGGCTGACTTGATCAATGGAAGACCGCGTGACTGCACTGACTGACCTGGACAAACGCTGGCTCACCGAAGCCGTGCGCCTGCGCGAAGAACATGCAGGCCCCTTGGAAGACCAGGAAGCCAACCGCCGCGCCCGCCAATCGGGCGGCGATCTGCCGGCGCGCATCGAAAGCCGCGCCCTGTGGCTGGCCGAACGCGACGGCATGCGCAGCGCCCTGCAGCACTGGAAACAAGGCGCACGCCTGGCACTGGCGGCCCTGGTGGTACTGGCCGTGCTCAGCGGCGCCGGCCTGGCCCTGGCGGCCCTGGGCGACAGCCAGCGCCCGGTAAACGTGTTCTGGGCCCTGGGCAGCCTGCTCGGGCTCAACTTGCTGCTGTTGCTGAGCTGGCTGCTGGGGTTTTTTCTGGCCGGCGAACAGGGTGCCAGCCTTGGCCGTCTGTGGCTGTGGCTCAGCGAGAAATTCGCCCGCGATGCCCAGGCCGCGCACCTGGCTCCCGCTCTGCTGGTGATGCTGCAACGGCAAAAACTCAACCGCTGGCTGCTCGGCCTGCTGGTGCACAGCCTGTGGCTGGTGGCCCTGGGCACGGCGCTGGTGATGCTGTTGGTCCTGCTGGCGACCCGGCGTTATGGCTTTGTCTGGGAAACCACCATTCTTGGCGCCGACACCTTCGTGGCCTTGACCCAGGCCCTGGGTGCCCTGCCGGCGTTGCTCGGCTTCAGTGTGCCGGACGTGGCCATGATCCGCGCCAGCGGCGACACTCAACCGGCACTGGAACTGGCCCGCCAGGCCTGGGCCGGCTGGTTGCTCGGGGTACTGCTGGTGTATGGCATCGTCCCGCGCCTGCTGCTTGCCGCCTTGTGCCTGTGGCGCTGGCGCAGTGGCCGGGCGCGCTTGCAACTGGACCTCAACCTGCCCGGCTACAGTCAATTGCGTGATGCCCTGATGCCCAGCAGCGAACGCCTGGGCGTCAACGATGCCGCGCCTGATGCCCTGCCGCAGATTGTCCGTGGCGTCGGCGAAGAACACAGCAATGGCGCCCTGCTGGTCGGCCTGGAACTGGACGACAAACGCCCATGGCCACCCGCCCTGCCAGCAGCGGTAAGCAACGCCGGCATCCTCGACAGCCGCGAGTCGCGCAACAAGCTGCTCGAACAGCTCAGCCGCTTTCCTCCGGCGCGCCTGGCGATTGCCTGCGACCCGCGCCGCTCGCCCGACCGCGGCAGCCTGGCGCTGCTCGCCGAGCTGGCGCGTAATGCCGGGGCCACGCGCATCTGGCTGCTGCAGGCGATGCCCGGCCAGGCGCTGGACGCTGACCGCCTGGGCGACTGGCACCAGGCCCTGGAGCAACTCGGCTTGAACTATGCCGACACCGCCCCGCTGAACTGGCTGGAGCATGGCCATGACTAAGCCGCTGAAACTGGCCGTGGTCGGCCACACCAACGTCGGCAAGACCTCGCTGTTGCGTACGCTGACCCGCGATGTCGGCTTCGGCGAAGTCTCCCATCGCCCGAGCACCACCCGTCATGTCGAAGGCGCACGCCTGTCGGTAGACGGCGAGCCGCTGCTGGAGCTCTACGATACGCCGGGGCTGGAAGATGCCATCGCCCTGCTCGATTACCTTGAACGCCTGGAGCGTCCGGGCGAGCGCCTCGACGGCCCGGCGCGGCTGGAGCGCTTTCTGCAGGGCAGCGAAGCACGCCAGCGTTTTGAACAAGAGGCCAAGGTGCTGCGCCAGTTGCTGGCCAGCGATGCCGGTCTGTATGTGATTGATGCCCGCGAGCCGGTGCTGGCCAAATACCGCGACGAGCTGGAAGTGCTGGCCGGGTGCGGCAAGCCGCTGTTGCCGGTGCTCAATTTCGTCGCCAGCAGCGACCATCGTGAAGCTGATTGGCGCGAAGCCCTGGCGCGTCTGGGTCTGCATGCGCTGGTGCGCTTCGACAGCGTCGCCCCGCCGGAAGACGGCGAGCGCCGCCTATACGAAAGCCTGGCCTTGATGCTGGAGCACTCCCGCAGCGCACTGCAACGCCTGATCGACGATCAGCAGGCCCAGCGCCAGGCCCGACGTGAAAGCGCCAAGCGCCTGGTCGCCGATCTGCTGCTCGACTGCGCCGCCTGCCGGCGCAGCGTGGTCGCCGAACCTGGCGCCGAAGCCGTGGCCATCGAAACCCTGCGCCGCGATGTGCGCCAGCGCGAGCAACGCTGCGTCGAAGCACTGCTCAAGCTCTATGCCTTTCGCAAGGAAGACGCTGCCAGCAGCGACCTGCCCTTGCTCGACGGGCGCTGGGGCGATGACCTGTTCAACCCGGAAACCCTCAAGCTGCTCGGTGTGCGCCTTGGCAGCGGCGTGGCGGCCGGTGCGGCGGCCGGGGCCGGGGTCGATTTGCTGGTCGGCGGCCTGACCCTCGGTGCTGCGGCGCTGGCCGGGGCGATTGCCGGTGGCGCCCTGCAGACTGCCCGCAGCTATGGCTCGCGCCTGCTCGGCAAGCTCAAGGGCCAGCGTGAACTGACGGTGGATGACAGCGTGTTGCGCTTGTTGGCGCTGCGTCAGCACCAGTTGATTCATGCCCTGGACGCCCGTGGCCATGCGGCGATGGAGCGGATCAAGCTGGCAACACCACAGGAGCAGACCTGGCGCGAAGGCAAATTGCCGGAAGCGCTGAGCAAGGCGCGGGCGCATCCGCAGTGGTCGTCGCTCAATCCGGGGGCGAGGGTCAATCAGGCGGAGCGTCAGGAGCAGATCGATGCTCTGCTGCTAGAGCTTTAGGGCGCTATCGCGGGGCAAGGCGGGAGCGGGCTTGCCCCGCGATCAGTAGCTCCAACGCCTTGCCCTTGAGCAGCTGCAGATCAATCACCGGCACATCCATCTCCTTGGCCAGTTCGTCCCACTGACGCATGCGCAAGCTCACCGCACACAGTGGATCCTGCTCGAAAGCATCGGCCTCGGCCTCGATCATCACTCCACCCTGATACTCCAGGGTGCGCCGGCTGGCCTCACTCAAGCGCTGGTAATAGCCCGGCTGGCGCAAGGTCAGGTAGCGCTTGGCCTCGACGTGGTACTCCACCAGCCTGGCCAAACGCTCGCTGAAGCCGCAGCGGCGCAGGTAGTTGGCGCCTACCCGCTCGTGGCTGACCGCGCCGTAACCGCCCATGTCGCCTTCGGCGCCGCCACAGATATGGCCGATGTCATGGAAGAACGCCGCCAGCACCACTTCATCGTCATAGCCCTCGGCCAATGCCAGTTGCGCCGCCTGGGACATGTGCTCCAGTTGCGAAACCGGCTCGCCGATATAGTCCTCATGGCCATGCTGCTGATACAAGGCGAAGACTTCGCTGACTATCTGTTCGGCGCTAGGCATGGTCAGTCGCTCTCCTCCAGCAAGCGGGCGATATGTTGCTCGGCCAGGGCCGGGCCGACGCTCATGCCGACGCCGCTGTGCATCAGCGCGGCGCTGACACCCGGCACGACCTGCAGCAAGGAAAACGGCCCCGGCCCGCCAGAACCATAGACGCCCTGCCAGCGTTCGACCACCTCAATGCGCCCGCCGAGCGTCTGCTCGGCCAGCTCGATCATCCAGTTGTCGACCTGCTCGGCGTTGAACGGTGAAGCATCGCTGCCATAGGCATGGGAGTCGCCAATGATCAGCTCGCCATGGGGCGTCGGGCTGATCAGCAGGTGGATGCCGTGCTCCAGCAGGTGCGGGCTGTTGGCCTGCAGTTGCGCTTTCAGCGCCTGGGCTTGCGGCAGGTCGGCGAAGGCGCCGTAGTGCACGCAGCTCAGGCCGGTCAGCAATGCGTGCTGCAGGTCGAGTTTGAAACGCGGCCGGGTGCGCAGCATCTGCAGGCGACAGACCTGCGGTTGCAGGGCGGCGATGGGTTCGGCGAGCAAGGTCTGGTAGTCGTGGCCGGAGCAGACCACAACCTGTTTGGCGTTGAAATCCCCCGCCGTGGTCGACACCCGCCCCGGTTCGATACCGCGCACCAGGGTAGAGAAATGAAACTGTACATCCAGCTCCTGCTGCAGGAAGCGGATCAGGCTCGGCAAGGCTTCGCGTGAATACAGCTGCTGGTCTTGCAGCCCGCGCAAAGCGGCGCGGTGGTGGCGAAACTGGCCGCCGTACAGGTCGTTCAGGGCGGCGCCGCTGAGCAGTTGCACCTGGTAGTCATGTTGTGGCACACGCTCGGCGCAGAAGGCTTCGAGCAGTTCCAGTTCCAGCGCGGTACGGGCAAACAGCAGCGAGCCATTGGCCTTGAGCTCGAAGCCGGCCTGATGCGCCCAGTGCTTCCAGATGCCGCTGCTGGCCTTGGCCAGCTCGAGCATCTGGCCGGGCGGCTGGCCGGTGACCAGGGCCTGGCCAAAGTTGCGCACCGAGGCGCCCAGGGGCGTGGCGCTGCGCTCGAAGACCCGCACCTTGAGTCCGCGCCGGGCGGCGGCGTAGGCGTGGGACAGGCCGAGGATGCCGGCGCCGACGATGAGTAGATCGGTCATCTGAGGTTCCTTGGAAAATTCAGTGGCCCCATCGCTGGCAAGGCCAGCTCCCACAGAGATATCTGCAGCACAGAGGACCTGTGGGAGCCGGCCTTGCCGGCGATGAAGCCAACCCGGTATTACTGCTGCGCCACCTTCTCCGACTTGCCGTCATAGCGCTTGCGCCACTCGGCGAGGATGCTGTCGCGGTTCTGCGAAGCCCAGGCGAAGTCGTTCTTGATCAGGCGCTGTTCGTAGTCAGCCGGCAGTTCGGTCTGCGGCTTGGCGATGCCCGGCTGGGCCAGCACGGCGAAGTTTTCCTTGTACAGCTCCATGGCCGCCGGGCTTGCCGAAAAGTCGGCCAGGCGCTTGGCCGCGTCTTCATGCTGGCTGCCCTTGATCACTGCGGTGGCTTCGATCTCCCAGCCCAGGCCCTCTTTCGGCAGGACGATGTCCAGCGGCGCACCCTGGCGCTTGAGCTGCACGGCCGGGTATTCGAAGGAGATACCGATCGGGAACTCACCCGCCGCCGCCAGCTTGCAGGGCTTGGAGCCGGAGTGAACGTACTGGCCGATGTTCTGGTGCAGGCCGTCCATGTACGCCCAGCCCTGCTTCTCGCCAAAAGTCTGCAGCCAGGCGCTGACATCGAGGAAGCCGGTGCCGGAGGACGCCGGGTTGGGCATGACGATCTTGCCCTTGTACTCGGGCTTGGTCAGGTCCTGCCAGCTCACCGGTTTGCTCAAGCCCTGCTTCTCGGCTTCGATGGTGTTGAAGCAGATAGTCGCGGCCCAGACGTCCATGCCCACCCAGGCTGGCGGGTTGGCGGCATCGCGGTAGTTGGCGCCGATCTTGCCGAGGTCTTTCGGTGCATAGCTTTGCAGCATGCCCTGCTGGTCGAGGATCGCCAGGCTCGACGCGGCCAGGCCCCACACGGCATCGGCTTGCGGGCGGTCTTTTTCGGCCAGCAGCTTGGCGGTGATGATGCCGGTGGAATCCCGCACCCATTTGATTTCGATGTCCGGGTTGGCCTTCTCGAAGGCCTGCTTGTAGCTCTTGAGCTGTTCGGCTTCGAGCGCGGTGTAGACCGTCAGCTGGGTGTCGGCGGCGTAGGCCTGCACGCTGAACGCAGTGAGGACGGCAGCGGCAAGAGCAAGTGGCTTGAACATGATGCGGTTCCTTTGAACGGTACAGGTTGGGAGAGGCAATCAGTGACCCGGCGCGCGCTGGCGCCAGGCTTGGGAGCGTTGCAACAGGCCGCGCGAGGCCCAGGCCAGGAGCAGCGAAACGGTCGCGCTGGTGAGCAGGATCAGGGTCGACATTGCCGCAGCACCGCCGACGTTGCCGGCGTCATCCATGTTCAGTACGGCGACCGCGGCGAGGATGGTGTCGGGGCTGTAGAGGAATATCGCCGCCGACACCGTGGTCATTGCCGAGACGAACAGGTAGCGGATGATGTCGAGCAATGCCGGCAGGCAGATCGGCACGGTGACCCGCAGAAAATGCCGGTACAGCGGCGCCTTGAGCGACAGCGCGGCGGCCTCGAACTCGCCATCGAGCTGGCGCAGGGCGGTGGTCGCGGTCATCTGCGCGGTGGTCAGGTAGTGGGCGATGGTGCACACCACCAGCAGCGCCATGCTGCCGTAGAACACATGCAGGGGGTTGCTGGCGAGGTTGAAGAAGAACACATAGCCCAGGCCCAGCACCAAGCCCGGCACCGCCATCGGCACGAAGCTGAGCAAGCGCAGCAGCAGGTTCAAGCCGCGCTGGCCCTTGGTTTTTTCCATCAGGTAGGCGCCGGTGAAAATCACCGCGCTGCCGATCAGCGCCGTACCCAGGGCCATGGTCAGGCTGTTGCGGTAGGCCAGCCAGCCGCCACCGGCGGTTTCGTCGAACTGGTAGTGCTTGAGCGACAGCGACAGGTTGTAGGGCCAGAACTTGACCAGGGAGGAGTACACCGCCATGCCCACCACCAGCAACAGCACTGCGCAAATCAGTATGACCACGGCCAGAAAGCAGGCATCGCGGCGCCGCGAAGGCTGTGGCTGGAACACCTGGGCACGGCCGCTCATCGAATCGCCCTGGCGCCGGCGCAGCCAGGCATCGACGGCAAAGCTGAGCAGTGCCGGCACCAACAGGACCATGCCGATCAAGGCACCACGGCCGAACTGCTGCTGGCCGACCACCGCCTTGTAGGCTTCCAGCGCCAGCACCTGATAATCGCCACCAACCACCACCGGCACACCGAAGTCGGTGATGGTCAGGGTGAACACCAGGCAGAAGGCGGCGAACACCGCCTGCCGGGTCGCCGGCCAGGTGATGCTGTGAAACGCGCGCCAAGGCCCGGCGCCCATGCTCGAGGCCGCATCGAACAGACGCGCATCGGCCAGCGACAGCGCCGACAGCAGGATCATCAGTGCATGCGGGAAGGTATAGATGGCTTCACCGAGGACAATGCCCCAGAAGCCGTAGATGTTGTCGCTGAGCAGCCCGCGCAGCAGGCCCTGGTTACCGAACAGGTAGACCAGGGCAATGGCCGGCAACATCGACGGCGCCAGCAACGGCAGCAACGAGATGCCGCGCCACAGGCCCTTGGCCGGAATCAAAGTGCGCTGCAGGGCATAGGCGAACAGGTAGGCCAGCGGCACCACGATTGCCGCAACACTGAGCGAGACCTTGAGGCTATTGCCCAGCAGCCAGTGAAAGTTGGCACTGGCAAACAGTTCGCGGGCGGCAACCAGGCCACCGCCCTGGCCGGCATCACTGCTGAAACCGCGCCAGAAGATCGCCAGCAGCGGCATCAATACCGCGACGGTGAGCAGAAGCAGCAGCAACCCTTTGCCGCCGACCACGAACAGTCGATCCCCCAGCGATACACCGGCGCGCTGTGCTGCCTTCGCGTGCGCGATCGGCATGGCGATTGGCGCGGCCATCTCAGGCAAACACCTGCAGACTGCGCGGCGGCAAGGCGACCCAGATATCCTGGGAGCCCAGGCGCGGCATCGACTCGGGGGCGACTTCGGCAAGCAGGGCATGGCCCGGCAGTTCGGTGAGCTCAAAACTCATGCGGCAGCGATTACCGAGGAAGGTGATCTCGCGCACCCGCGCCGGGAACAGGTTTTCTTCATGCACCGGCGGGTTGACGCTGATCGCCTCGGGGCGGCAGAACAGGCGGCCGCTGCTGGCCTGGTTGGCCCCGTCGGCCAGGCGCATGTTCAACGTACCGACCTGGGCATGGCTGTCGCTGTGACGCTGGAACGGCAGCCAGTTGCCCTGGCCAACGAACTCGGCAACGAACGGCGTGGCCGGCTTGTCGTAGATTTCCTGCGGGGTGGCGTACTGCTCGACCTGGCCGTTGTTCATCACCGCAATGCGGTCGGCCATGAGCATGGCCTCGTCCTGGTTGTGGGTGACCATCAGGGTGGTGATGCCAAGCTGGCGTTGCAGCTGGCGCAGTTCGCTGCACAGGTGCTCGCGAACCCGCGCGTCGAGGGCCGACATCGGTTCGTCGAGCAGCAACAACGAAGGTGCCGGGGCCAGGGCGCGGGCCAGGGCCACCCGCTGTTGCTGGCCGCCGGAAAGCTGGCCGGGATACTTCTTCTCGCTGCCGCTCAGGCCCACCAGCTCGAGCATCTGCGCCACCCGCTGGCGCACTTCGTCGCGACCGCTGCCGGCCAGGCCGTAGGCGATGTTGGCTTCGACGGTAAGGTTGGGGAACAGCGCGTAAGACTGGAACAGAATGCCGTAATCGCGGGCTTGAGGTGGCAGCTCGGAGATGTCGCGGTCGCCGATGTACAGGGTGCCGCGGTCCTGGCGCTCGAGGCCGGCGATGCAGCGCAACAGGGTGGTCTTGCCGCAGCCGGAGGGGCCAAGCAGGCACACCAGTTCACCGGCAGCGACGTCGAGGGAAACATCGTGCAGGGCGGTAAAGGCGCCGAAACGCTTGTGGATACCGCGCACCTTCATGTGTGCGCCTGGGGTTGCGACCGCAGTGTTCATGGCAGGACCTCATCGAACGAATGAGGGCCATGCTAGGCGGGCAATGCGAAGGTTCTGTGGCGCAGAGGCAAAAGTTGCCGATAGTGGTATAGGCAGATTTTGGTGTGATCTCGGTTGGCAAGGCTGCGCCTTGCATCGCTGGCAAGCCAGCTCCCACAGGTCCAGTACATGCAGTACCCTGTGGGAGCTGGCTTGCCAGCGATTATCTATATCTCTACCGCCGCCACTTCCTGAGCCAGGCCCAGGAACGCCGCCGGCAACCGCGCCTGGCGCCGCTCCTTCAGGCAATACAGGTATTCATGCATCAGCGGCGCCCCCTCCAGGCTCAGTACCCGCAGCTCGGGGTTATGCGGTACTTCATGGCGGGCAATGATGCTGATGCCGATATTGCGCAGTACCGCTTCGCGAATCGACTCGCGGCTGCCAATCTCCAGCAGCGACCCGACCTTCACCCCCGCCGCTTCCAGCATCTGTTCGGTCAGCTTGCGCGTGGTCGAGCCCTGCTCACGCACCAGCAGGCAGTGCCCGGCCAGCGCCGACAGCGGCAACGATTCACGGCTGGCCAGCACATGGTTGCGATGCACCGCCACCACCAGCGGATCGGTGCCCAGCACCCGCCGCACCAGGCGCGCATCCTCGACCAGTTGCGAAGACGCAGCCAGGTCCACCCGATAGTCTTCGAGCAACTCCAGCACCTGCTGGGAGTTGCCGATCTCCACCGAAACCTCCACCTGCGGCAGGCGCTCGCGGAAGATCTTCACCAGGTCGAGGATGTAATACGGCGCCGTGGCGGCGATGCGCAAACTGCCCTGGCCCTGGCCGCTGTTACGCAGAAAGAACTCGATATCGGCTTCCTGCTGCAGCAGGGCCTTGACCATCGGCAGCAGCCGCGTGCCGTCGTCACTGAGGGTCAGACGGCGACCGCCGCGGTAGAACAGCTCCACCGCGTACTGGCTTTCCAGGTTGCGGATCTGCGTGGTCACCGTCGGTTGGCTGAGCCCGAGTTTCTTCGCCGCCAGGGTAATGCTGCCCAGGCGGGCAACCATGTAGAAGGCCTTCAACTCGGAACTCAACATACATCCTCTATTTACGCAGCAGGCGCAGGCCGTTGAAGACCACCAGCAAACTCACGCCCATGTCGGCGAACACCGCCATCCACATGGTTGCCATGCCGGCGAAGGTGACTGCCAGGAAGATCGCCTTGATCCCCAGGGCCAGGACAATGTTCTGGGTCAGGATCGCCGCACTCTGGCGCGAGAGCCTGACGAAGGCCGGAATTTTGCGCAAGTCATCATCCATCAGCGCCACGTCGGCGGTCTCGATGGCGGTATCGGTACCGGCCGCAGCCATGGCAAAACCGATCTCGGCCCGGGCCAGTGCCGGCGCATCGTTGATGCCGTCGCCGACCATGCCGACCCGATGGCCCTGGGCGTACAGGTCTTCGATGGTCTTGAGCTTGTCGGCCGGCAGCAGGTTGCCGTGGGCCTGGTCGATACCGACCTGGGCGGCAATGGCCTGGGCGGTGTGCGGATTGTCGCCGGTCAGCATGACAGTCTTGATACCCAGCTCATGCAATTCGGCAATCGCCTCGCGGCTGCTCTCCTTGACCGTGTCGGCGACGGCGAACAGCGCCAGCGGGCCGGACTTGTCGAGCAGCAGCACGACGGTCTTGCCCTGACGCTCGAGGGCATCGAGCCGGGCTTCGAGCTGCGGCGAGCACAGGCCCAGTTCTTCGACCAGGCGATGGTTGCCCAGGTGATACAGCTCGCCGTCAATCTCACCGCGTACGCCGCGACCGGCCAGGGCTTCGAAGGCCGTCACTTCACTCAGGGGCAGTTGCTGCTCAGTGGCGAACACGGCAATGGCACGGGAGACCGGGTGGTCGGAGCGGTCGGCGAGGCTGGCGGCCAGCGCCTGGGCACGGCCTTCGAACAACGGCTCAAGCACTTCATGGTCGGTTTGCACCGGCTTGCCATGGGTGATGGTGCCGGTCTTGTCCAGGGCCAGGAAGTCGAGTTTGCGCCCGCCTTCCAGGTACACCCCGCCCTTGACCAGGATGCCTTTGCGCGCCGCCGCGGCCAGGCCGCTGACGATGGTCACCGGGGTGGAAATCACCAGCGCACACGGGCACGCCACCACCAGCAACACCAGGGCCCGGTAGATCCAGTCGAACCAGGCGCCAGCCATGAACAGCGGCGGAATCACCGCTACCGCCAGGGCGAAGGCGAACACGGCCGGGGTGTAGATGCGCGAGAACTGGTCGACGAAACGCTGGGTCGGTGCCCGCGCGCCCTGGGCCTCTTCCACCGCCTTGATGATCCGCGCCAGGGTCGATTGCCCGGCTGCCGCCGTCACCCGGTACTCCAGCGCACCGGCCTGGTTGATGGTCCCGGCGAATACCTTGTCGCCCGGGCCCTTCTCTACCGGCAGGCTCTCGCCGGTGATCGGCGCCTGGTCGATACTTGACTGGCCGCTGACCACCTCGCCGTCCAGGCCGATGCGCTCGCCGGGACGCACGCGCACCAAGGCGCCCAGGGCGACCTGCTTGACGTCCAGCTCCCGCCACTGGCCATCGGCGTCCTGTACGGTGGCGAGGTCCGGGCTCAACTGCATCAGGCCGCCAATAGCGTTGCGCGCGCGGTCCAGCGAGCGCGCTTCGATCAGCTCGGCGACGGTGAACAGGAACATGACCATGGCCGCTTCCGGCCACTGGCCAATCAGCACCGCGCCGGTCACAGCGATGCTCATCAGCGCGTTGATATTGAGGTTGCCGTTCTTCAGGGCAATCCAGCCCTTCTTGTAGGTACTCAGGCCACAACTGAGGATCGACACCAGGGCAACCAGGGCAACCACCCAGGAAGGCGCCAGTTCGGCGAAATGAATCGCCTCGGCACCCAGCGCTGCCACACCTGCCAATGCCAGCGGCCACCAATGCTTTTTCACCGGTGCAGGCGCAGCGGCAGTTTCCTCGGTGGAATCGCTCAGCGGTTCAGCCTGCATGCCCAACGAGGCAACCGCCTGCTCAATGGCGACGGTGTCGGCATGGGTATGGCGCACGCCGAGGACGCGATTGATCAGGTTGAACTCCAGCTGCTCGACCCCCGCCAGCTTGCCCAGCTTGTTCTGGATCAGCGTCTGCTCCGTCGGGCAATCCATGGCCTCGATGCGAAAACGGCTCAACCGTGCACCGGCACTGCTCGCCTCGCTCAGTTGCACCAGCGCCGGTGCGGCGTCGTGGGAACAGCAGCTGTGGGCGTGTTCGGCATGTTCATGCTTGGCGTGATCATGGCTGTGCTCATGATCGTGGGAGTCTTTACCGGGGGTGTGGCTGACAGGCTGGTTCATGGGTTCATCCTTAAATGTCCTGTTGCCAAGTGAACACCCTGTAGCCACTATAGGGTCAAGCCACTTGTCGAGGTATTTGCAGATGAAGATCGGAGAACTGGCCAAGGCCACCGATTGCGCGGTGGAAACCATCCGTTACTACGAGCGGGAAAACCTGCTGCCGGAGCCGGCGCGCAGCGAGGGCAACTACCGGATGTACACCCAGGCCCACGTCGAGCGCCTGACCTTCATCCGCAACTGCCGCACCCTCGACATGACCCTGGAAGAAATCCGCAGCCTGCTGCACCTGCGCGACAGCCCGGAAGACCAGTGCGAAAGCGTCAATGCGTTGATCGACGAGCATATCCAGCACGTCAAGGCGCGCATCGACGGGCTGCAGGCACTGCAGGCACAACTGCTGGAACTGCGACAGCACTGCCATCCCAAGGAGGTGCAGTGCTCGATCCTGCAGCATCTTGAGGTCAATGGTGCGGTGACGGCGCCAGAGGCGGAGCATTCACATGTGGGCAGAAGCCACGGGCACTGATTGAGGTACCTGTAGGAGCGGGCTTGCCCCGCGAGGCGATGTGAAAGACAGATCGCTATCGCGGGGCAAGCCCGCTCCCACAGACAGCCCAGCCAGTTCAGTGGCAGAACTCAGACCGCCATCGGCGCCGTCATCGGCGCGTGGTGCTCGTAGCCTTCGAGGCTGAAGTCGCTCGGTTCGATCTTCTCCAGCCACTCCGGCTCGTACACGCCGGTCTTGGCGAACTCCGGCACGCGATCATTGATCACCAGCTTCGGCGCTGCCAGCGGCTCGCGCTTGAGCTGTTCGTTGAGCATGTCCAGGTGATTCTCGTAGACGTGCGCATCACCGATGAAGTAGGTGAACCAGCGCGGCGTGTAGCCGGTCAGGCGGCCCATCAGCGACAGCAAGGCGGCGCCTTCGGTGAGGTTGAACGGCGTGCCCAGGCCCAGGTCGTTAGAGCGGATGTAGAGGGTCAGGGAAATTTCCCTGGTCTCGACATTCGGGTGGAACTGGTACAGCAGGTGGCACGGCGGCAGGGCCATCTCGTCGAGCTGGGCGCAGTTCCAGCCGTGAAACAGGATGCGCCGGCTGCCCGGATCGTTGTGGATGGTGTCGATGCACTGGCGGATCTGGTCGATGGCCTTGTACAGCACGACAAAGGCTTCGCCGTCTTCTTCGGCCTGGGCGATCTGCTGGAAGCCCTGGCTCTTGGCCAGTTCGATGGCCGCCGGATTGCTCAGCGGGATGCGCTTGTAGGCCGGCCACTGGCGCCATTGCACGCCGTAGATCTCGCCGAGGTCGTCATGGCCCTGGCGGAACGGGTTGGCCAGCCACTGGGCATTCTCGTTGGCGTTCTGGTCCCAGACCTTGCAGCCCAGATCGCGGAACTCGCCAGCGTTCTTCACGCCGCGCAGGAAGCCGACCATCTCGCCAATCGCCGACTTGAACGCCAGCTTGCGGGTGGTGATGGCCGGGAAGCCCTTCTGCAGGTCGAAGCGCAGCATGGCGCCCGGCAGGCTGATGGTGCGGATGCCGGTACGGTTACCCTGCAGGGTGCCGTTTTCGATCACGTCACGGACCAGATCTAGATACTGTTTCATGGCTTACCTGTAGCTAGGACGGCAGGGGATCGCCCTGCCGTGGAAATTCAAACGGCGGCCTTGGCCGTGGGTTTGCGGTTGTAGGCCCACCAGATCAGGCCGATGCCGCCGAGGATCATCGGCACGCAAAGCAACTGGCCCATGGTCAACCAGCCAAAGGCAAGGTAGCCAAGCTGGGCGTCGGGTACCCGCACGAATTCGACGATGAAGCGGAAAATTCCGTAGAACAGCGCGAACATGCCGGAAACCGCCATGGTCGGGCGCGGTTTGCGCGAGTACAGCCAGAGAATCAGGAATAATGCCACACCTTCCAGGGCGAACTGGTACAGCTGCGACGGGTGACGCGGTAGCTGCGCCGGATCGCTGAACGGCGGGAAGACCATGGCCCACGGCACGTCGGTGGCCTTGCCCCACAGCTCGGCGTTGATGAAGTTGCCGATGCGCCCGGCGCCCAGGCCGATCGGCACCAGTGGCGCGACGAAGTCCATCAGCTCGAAGAACGACTTGTTGTTGCGCTTGCCGAACCACAAGGCCGCCAGCATCACGCCGATGAAGCCACCGTGGAACGACATGCCGCCCTTCCATACCTCGAAGATCAAGGTCGGGTTGGCCAGATAGGCGTGCAGGTCATAGAACAGCACGTAGCCCAGGCGACCACCGACAATCACCCCCATCGACAGCCAGAACACCAGGTCGGAGAGCTTTTCGCGGCTCCAGGTCGGGTCAAAGCGGTTCAGGCGACGCGAGGCCAGCAGCCAGGCGCCGCCGATGCCGATCAGGTACATCAGGCCGTACCAATGGATTTTCAGCGGACCCAGGGCCACTGCCACTGGATCGATCTGCGGGTAAGGCAGCATGGTGACTCCTCTCGTTAAAGCAAAAAGCTCAGGCCGACGCAGAACAGCAGTGCGGCGAATAGCCGTTTGAGCAAGCGTGGCGACAGTTTATGCGCCAGGCGCGCGCCGAAGCGGGCGAAAAACATACTGGTCAGGGCAATCCCGAGCAGCGCCGGCAGGTACACGAAGCCCAGGCTGTGCGCCGGCAGGTGCGGGTCGTGCCAGCCCAGCCAGATGAAACTCAGGGCGCTGGCCACGGCAATCGGGAAACCACAGGCCGAGGACGTCGCCACCGCCTGCTGCATGGGCAGACTGCGCCAGGTCAAGAACGGCACGGTCAACGAACCGCCGCCAATGCCAAAGATCGCCGAGGCCCAGCCGATGACGCTGCCCGCGACAGTCAGCCCGGGCTTGCCGGGAATGCCGCGGCTGGCCTTGGGCTTGAGGTCCAGGGCCATCTGCGCGGCGATCACCAGGGCGAACACACCGATGATCTTTTGCAGCATCGGGCCCTGGATCGCCGAAGCGGTCTTGGCGCCGATACCGGCGCCGATCAGTATGCCCAAGGTCATCCAGACGAAAATCGGCCACTGCACCGCGCCCTTGCGATGGTGTTCGCGGATGGCATTGACCGAGGTGAAGACAATGGTCGCCAGCGAAGTACCCACCGCCAGGTGGGTCAGCACCGAAGCGTCGAAGCCTTGCACGGTGAAACTCAATACCAGCACCGGCACGATGATGATGCCGCCACCAACGCCGAACAGCCCGGCCAGCACGCCTGCGCAGGCGCCCAGCGCCAGATAGAGCACGAATTCCATTGTCGCCCCCGTAAATTCAGTCCGGCATGGTAACGGAAGGTAGGCCTGCGGCTCTAGTGAAGACACATTAAGTCGATGGATCGCGTCAGGCGCTATGGGTAGAGTGGGCAAAAACACAGAGGTCCACCTATGTGTCTGATCGTTTTCGCCTGGCGGCCGGGCCATGCCCAGCCGCTGATCGTCGCGGCCAACCGTGATGAGTTCTACGCCCGCCCCAGCCGTGTACTGGGGGCCTGGGAGGATGCGCCCGGGGTTTATGCCGGGCGTGACCTTGAAGCCGGCGGCACCTGGCTGGGTGTCGGGCCCAACGGCCGTTTTGCCGCGCTGACCAATATCCGCGACCCACAGCAGCCCCAGGGCACCCGTTCACGGGGCGAGCTGGTGGCGGCGTTTCTGCGCGGTGAGTTGGGGGTTGAGGCTTATCTGGACCAGGTCGCCAGCCGTAGCCAGCAGTATTCGGGGTTCAACCTGCTGGTCGCCGATAGCGTGCATCTGGGTTACCTGAATGCCCGGCAAGCCACGCCGCTGCTGCTGGGCGAAGGGGTTTACGGCGTGTCCAATGCCGGGCTGGATACACCCTGGCCGAAGCTGCTCAAGGCACGGGCGGGGTTGCAACAGCACCTGGCCGATCCGCAGCCGGAGCGTTTGCTGGAATTGCTTGGGGATAACCTGCCGGCGGCGGACAGCGAGCTGCCGGAGACCGGCGTGGGGTTGGGTACCGAGCGCTTGTTGTCGAGCGTGTTTATTGCCAGCCAGAACTACGGGACGCGGGCCAGTACGGTGCTGATTGTCGAGGCGGATGGTCGGCGACGGTTGCTGGAACGCAGTTTTGGGCCGCTTGGCGGGCATCTGGGGGAGGTGTGCTTGCAGGTCTGACGCTATCGCTGGCAAGCCAGCTCCCACAGGGTCGGTGAATGCAGGTCCATTGCGGGAGCTGGCTTGCCAGCGATGGGCTGCAAAGCAGCCCTAAAATCACAAGGCCTTGCCCACCCCGGGGCCGATCATCCGCGCCAGGCCCAGGTTCTTCAGGGCCAACTGCAGCGAGCTGTGGATAACTTGCGGGTTGTCGATGCCCATGGCCTGGGCCAGCAGCTCCTTGGATTTGCTCAGGCTGACCTGACGCAACATCCACTTCACCTTGGGCAGGTTGGTGGCGTTCATCGACAGGCTGTCGAAACCCATGGCCATCAGCAGCACCGCCGCCGCCGGATCACCGGCCATCTCGCCACAGATGCTCACCGGCTTGCCTTCGGCGTGGGCATCGCGCACCACGTTCTGCAGGGCCTGGAGCACCGCCGGGTGCAGGTAGTCATAGAGGTCGGCGACGCGCGGGTTGTTGCGGTCAACCGCCAGCAAGTACTGGGTCAGGTCGTTGGAGCCGACCGAGAGGAAGTCCACCTGGCGCGCCAGCTCGCGGGTCTGGTACACCGCTGCGGGGATTTCGATCATCACCCCCACCGGCGGCATCGGCACGTCGGTGCCTTCGTCGCGCACTTCGCCCCAGGCCCGGTGGATCAGGTGCAGGGCCTCTTCGAGTTCGTGGATACCGGAAATCATCGGCAGCAGGATGCGCAGGTTGTTCAGGCCTTCACTGGCCTTGAGCATGGCGCGGGTCTGCACCAGGAAGATTTCCGGGTGATCGAGGGTGACGCGAATACCGCGCCAGCCGAGGAACGGGTTGTCTTCCTTGATCGGGAAGTACGACAGCGCCTTGTCGCCGCCGATATCCAGGCTGCGCATGGTCACCGGCAGCGGGTGGAAGGCCGCCAGTTGCTCGCGATAGATCGCCAGCTGCTCCTTTTCACTGGGGAAGCGCTGGTTGATCATGAACGGCACTTCAGTGCGGTACAGGCCGACGCCTTCGGCGCCACGTTGCTGGGCGCGGGCGACATCGGCGAGCAGGCCGGTGTTGACCCACAACGGCATGCGGTGACCATCGAGGGTTACGCAAGGCAGTTCGCGCAGGGCGTCGAGGCCCTGGGCCAGCTGGCGCTCCTCTTCGACCACTTCGGCGTACTGCTTGCGCAGCACTTCGCTGGGGTTGGTGTAGACCTCGCCCTTGTAGCCATCGACGATCATGTCGATGCCGTCGACCTTGGAATACGGCAGGTCGACCAGGCCCATGACGGTCGGGATGCCCATGGCCCGGGCCAGGATGGCGACGTGGGAGTTGCCCGATCCCAGTACCGAGACCAGGCCGACCAGCTTGCCTTCCGGCACTTCGCCGAGCATCGCCGGGGTCAGTTCTTCACTGATGAGAATACTGTTGTCGGGATAGACCAGCGACAACTGACGGGCCTCCTGCAGGTAGGCCAGCAGTCGCCGGCCCAGATCCTTCACATCGGAAGCCCTCTCGCGCAGGTAGGCATCGTCCATCAGCTCGAAGCGATTGACGTGCTCACCGACCACCTGGCGCAGCGCGCCCTGGGCCCACTGGCCGGTCTTGATCACCTGCACCACTTCACCGCCCAGGGCCGCGTCTTCGAGCATCATCAGGTAGACGTCGAACAGCGCGCGCTCTTCCGGGCGCAACTGGGTGGCGAGCTTGGCGGAGAGGTTGCGCATGTCTTCGCGCACCCCTTCCAGGGCGTTGTTGAACAGTTTCAGTTCGGCGTCGATGTCATCGACGCTCTTGTCCGGTACCACGTCGAGATCGGCCGGTGGCAGCATGACCACCGCCTTGCCCACCGCAGCGCCGGGTGAACCAGGGACACCGACGAACTTGGCCTCCTGGATACCCTTGCCCTGACGGCCCAGGCCGCGGATCGAACCGGTGGCCTCGGCATGGGCGATAACTCCGGCGAGCTGCGCGCTCATGGTGACCAGGAAGGCTTCTTCGCCTTCGTCGAACTGGCGCCGCTCCTTTTGCTGGATGACCAGCACCCCGACCACGCGGCGGTGGTGGATGATCGGCGCACCGAGGAAGGAAGCAAAACGCTCCTCGCCGGTTTCAGCGAAGTAGCGATAACGCGGGTGGTCGGCGGCGTTTTCCAGGTTCAGCGGCTCTTCCCGGGTACCGACCAGGCCGACCAGACCCTCGTTGGGCGCCATGCTGACCTTGCCGATCGAGCGTTTGTTCAAGCCCTCGGTGGCCATCAGCACGAAGCGGTTGGTCTCGGGGTCGAGCAGATAGACGGAGCAGACCTGACTGCCCATGGCCTCTTTTACGCGCAACACAATGATCCCCAACGCCGTCTTGAGATCCTTGGCGGAGTTAACTTCCTGGACGATCTTGCGCAGCGTATTGAGCATGGCTCGGGGTCGAACTCCGTCGTCAGTCGCGCGCCAGCAGGCGCGGGGCAAGCTCTTTGAGAGCGCGGCGGTAAACCTCGCGCTTGAATGTCACCACCTGGCCCAGCGGATACCAATAGCTGACCCAGCGCCAGCCGTCGAACTCCGGTTTACCGGTCAAGTCCATTCGCACCCGCTGCTCGTTGGAAACCAGGCGCAGCAGGAACCATTTCTGTTTCTGGCCGATGCACAGCGGTTGGCTGTGGGTACGGACCAGGCGTTGGGGTAAACGATAACGCAACCAGCCGCGGGTGCAGGCAAGAATTTCAACATCATCTCGCTCCAGCCCCACTTCTTCGTTCAGCTCGCGGTACAGGGCATCTTCCGGCGTTTCCTCGGGGTTGATACCTCCCTGGGGAAACTGCCAGGCATCCTGGTTGATCCGTCGAGCCCATAGCACCTGCCCAAGATCATTCGTCAGAATGATCCCGACATTGGGGCGAAAACCATCGGGGTCGATCACGGCAGCAACCTCGCAAACGCATGTCACGGCATTGTTCCACAAAGGTCACAAGGCCAGCAACGCGCCTGTTTACCTTATGTGCACCGATGTGAAAAGTCCGTATTCTGTGGGACTTTTCAGATGTTATGCGAGTGACTTAAATGCGCCTGGCTTTATTCGATCTGGACAATACGCTCCTCGGTGGCGACAGCGACCACGCCTGGGGGGACTACCTGTGCGAACGGGGCATTCTCGACCCGATCGCCTACAAGAACCGCAACGACGAGTTCTATCAGGACTACCTGGCTGGCAAGCTGGACCTGAACGCTTACCTGGAATTCACCCTGGAAATCCTGGCGACCACGGAAATGGCCCAACTCGACGAATGGCATCGCGACTTCATGCGCGATTGCGTCGAGCCGATCATTTTGCCCAAGGCCCTGGCCCTGCTGGAAAAGCACCGCGCCGCGGGCGACAAGCTGGTGATCATCACCGCCACCAACCGTTTCATCACCGGCCCGATCGCCAAACGCCTGGGCGTTCAGACCCTGCTGGCTACCGAATGCGAAATGCTCGACGGTCGTTTCAGCGGGCGCAGTACCGATATACCGTGCTTCCGTGAAGGCAAGGTTACGCGTCTGAACCGCTGGTTGCTGGAAAACGGCTACAGCCTGGAAGACAGCTACTTCTACAGCGACTCGATGAACGACTTGCCGCTGCTGGAGAAGGTCACCCACCCGGTGGCGGTCGACCCCGACCCGAACCTGCGCGCCGAAGCCGAGAAACGCGGCTGGCAGGTGATCAGCCTGCGGGATTGATCGCCGCTATGGGAGCGACTGCTCGGTGGGAGCGGGCTTGCCCCGCGATGCGATGTGGCTGAACAACCGCAATCGCGGGGCAAGCCCGCTCCCACCGAAGCCCGCATGATCAGACCGGTTTGGCGCCCATTAAGCCGGCGATGGCAATGAAGCAGACGCCGCTGAACACCGCCAGCGCCAGGGTGAACTTCGGGTTGCCCACGGTCGGTGCCGTACGCAGGCGATTGACCCGCGCCAGCAGCCAGAACCAGCTAAACGCACCGAAGGTGTAGATCACGCTGGAACCCAGCACCCAGGTCTGGCCCAACGGCCAGCCGATCAGGTGCACCAGCCACCAGCCAGTGAACGGCATGCTCACCAGGCAGATGCCCATCAACAGCCAGACAAACACCAGCGGCCGGGCCATCAACCGGGTGTGGGCACTGGCGTCACCTTTGCGGCGCGCCAGAAAGGTCCAGATCGCCAGCCCCAGCGCGCTGCCCAGCAGCAACACGGTGGCCAGGATATGGGCGGTTTTCAGGGTAGTCAGCAGTTCCATTTCTTCTATCTTCCTCAGGCGTTGCCCAAAAGCGTAGACGCTCAGCCCAGGAACAGCCGGTACGCCGGGTTATCGGTTTCGTCCCAGTACGGGTAGCCAATCTTGGCCAGGGCTGCCGGGACCAGGTGGCGCTCATCATCCGGAACTTGCAGGCCGGCGACCACGCGACCATCGGCCGCGCCATGGTTGCGGTAATGGAACATCGAGATGTTCCAGCGCCCGCCAAGCTTGTTGAGGAAGTTGAACAGCGCGCCCGGACGCTCGGGGAACTCGAAGCGCAGCACCAACTCGTCGCTGACCCGCGCAGCATGGCCACCGACCATATGGCGGATGTGCAGCTTGGCCAATTCGTTATCGGTCAGGTCGAGTACCGGGAAACCTTGCTCGGTCAGGCTCTGGATCAGCGCACTGCGCGGGTCGGTGTCCGGGTGGGTCTGCACGCCGACGAAGATGTGCGCTTCGCCATCAGCGTGGTAGCGGTAGTTGAATTCGGTGATCTGACGCTTGCCGATCGCCTCGCAGAAGGCCTTGAAACTGCCTGGCTGCTCGGGAATGGTCACGGCGATGATGGCTTCGCGGCCCTCGCCCAGTTCGGCCCGCTCGGCAACATGGCGCAGGCGGTCGAAGTTGACGTTGGCGCCGGAATCGATGGCGACCAGGGTCTGCCCGGTCACGCCATTGAGTTCGACGTACTTCTTGATCCCGGCAACACCCAGGGCCCCGGCAGGTTCGGTGATCGAGCGGGTATCGTCGTAGATATCCTTGATTGCCGCACAGATCTCGTCGGTACTGACGGTGATCACCTCGTCGACGTAGTCCTTGCAGATGTCGAAGGTGTGCTGGCCGATCTGCGCCACTGCCACGCCATCGGCAAACAGCCCGACCTGCGCCAGCACCACACGCTCACCCGCGGCCATGGCGGCCTGCAGGCAGTTGGAGTCGTCCGGCTCGACGCCGATCACCTTGATCTCCGGGCGCAGGTACTTCACGTAGGCGGCGATGCCGGCGATCAGGCCGCCGCCACCGACCGGGACGAAGATCGCGTCCAGCTGGCCAGGGTGCTGACGCAGAATCTCCATGGCCACGGTGCCCTGACCGGCGATGGTGTGCGGATCGTCATAGGGGTGGATGTAGACAAAGCCCTTTTCGTCCACCAGCTTCAGCGAATAGGCCAGCGCTTCCGGGAACGAGTCACCGTGCAGCACCACCTTGCCACCGCGCGAACGCACGCCTTCGATCTTGATCTCGGGGGTGGTCTTGGGCATCACGATGGTGGCCTTGATCCCCAGCTCACGGGCCGCCAGGGCCACGCCCTGGGCATGGTTGCCGGCCGATGCGGTGACTACGCCACGGGCCAGTTCCTCAGCACTGAGCTGGGCCAGCTTGTTATAGGCACCGCGAATCTTGAAGGAGAACACCGGCTGCAAGTCTTCACGCTTGAGCAGGATGTTGTTGCCCAGACGCTTGCTCAGCTGGCCGGCGGTCTGCAACGGAGTTTCGACGGCAACGTCGTAAACGCGCGAGGTGAGGATCTTCTTGACGTACTGTTCGAGCATCGGAAACCATCACTGAGCGGTTGGGCGGGGTTTGCGAGTCTACCCCAGCGCCCTGTCGGGCGACCACAGCAAGGCAGGGGTTTTAGCCGCTATACTACGCGCCTTCACGATACTCCTCCCCGCTTCGGAGCCCGCATGACCCAGGACCAACTCAAACAGGCTGTCGCCCAGGCCGCTGTCGATTTCATTCTGCCCAAGCTCGACGACAAGAGCATCGTCGGCGTCGGCACCGGTTCGACCGCCAACTGCTTCATCGACGCCCTGGCCAAGCACAAGACCGCCTTCGACGGCGCCGTGGCCAGTTCCGAAGCGACCGCTGCACGCCTGAAGGGTCATGGTATTCCGGTGTATGAGCTGAACACCGTCAGCGACCTGGAGTTCTACGTCGACGGCGCCGACGAAAGCGACGAGCACCTGAACCTGATCAAGGGCGGTGGCGCGGCCCTGACCCGCGAGAAGATCGTTGCCGCCGTGGCCAAGACCTTCATCTGCATCGCCGACGCCAGCAAGCTGGTGCCGGTACTGGGCGCCTTCCCGCTGCCGGTCGAAGTGATCCCCATGGCCCGCAGCCACGTGGCGCGCCAGCTGGTCAAGCTCGGCGGCGACCCGGTGTACCGCGAGGGCGTGCTGACCGATAACGGCAACATCATTCTCGATGTGCACAACCTGCAGATCACCAACCCGGTCGAGCTGGAAAGCCAGATCAATGCGATTGTCGGCGTGGTCACCAACGGCCTGTTCGCGGCGCGGCCGGCGGATTTGCTGTTGCTGGGCACTTCGGAAGGGGTCAAGAGCCTCAAGGCCTGAGGTGTCTGATTCGGGGCTGCCTTGCAGCCCATCGCTGGCAAGCCAGCTCCCACAGGTTCTGCTTGTGGGAGCTGGCTTGCCCCGCGATGAAACCTACTCGGTCGGCTTCTTGAACACGTAAAACAGGTTCGGCTCGCTGACCAGGTAAATGGTCCCGGCATCGTCCATGGCGATGCCTTCGGCCTGCGGCACGCTCTTCTTCAAGCCCTGAAAGCCCTTGCGCAGTGACAAGGTGCTCAGCGGTTTGCCCTGCACGTCCAGCTCCAGCACCAGCTGAGACTCATCCGACAACGCCAGCAAGTGGCCGCTGCGCTCATCGAACTGCAAGCTCGACAGATCACGCACAAACAGCCGCGAATCACGCTTCTGGTCCTGTACCACATGCACCGCATACGGCTGTTCCGGGTTGTCATGGGGGAAACCATGCACCTCGTAGATCAGCATCGGGTCGCGCTCCTTGGCCACGAACAAGCGCTTGCCGGCCGAGTCATAGGCCAGGCCTTCGAAACCCTTGTTGCCGTTCAGGCCAATGCCCAGGGTCAGCTGCTCGGCATCCTTGGCGTCGAGAAACGGCGTGTTGTCGTTCAGGCGCACGCGAATCAGGCGCTGTTCACGCTCGTCGGTGATCACGTAAGTGTTGGCGCCGACGTATTCCACCGCCTCCGGGTCGCCAAACCCGGTCAACGGCACGCGCCGCAGAATGCGCCCGTCCAGCGACAGCTCGATCAGCTCAGGGCGTTTATTGGTAACGGTAAACAGGCTATTGCGATCGGGGTCGAAGGTCAGCGCCGAAATGTCTTCATCCAGGCCTTCGATAGGCTTGGCTTCAAGCACTACCTTGTACTGGTCCAGACCAATGCTTTGCTCGAACGGTTGCCACCAGGTCTTGACGTTGAACCAGCCGCGTTCGAACAGACGGTACTGCTGCCCGGCCACAGCGACCAGGAGCAAGGCGAACAGGCTCAATACCAGGAAAATCAGCGGCAGGCGGATGTAGCGGCGCATTCAGGTGGACTCTTTAGGTGACAGCCTGAATCTTCCCACACTCAACTGAAGCGAAACTTAAAACCTGACGTAGGAAAAATCTGAAATCAGGGCTTTTTGAAACGATAGAACAGATCCGGCTCACTGACGATGTACAGCGTGCCATGCTCGTCCATCGCCACGCCTTCAGCGCGTGGAATGCGCTTCTTCAGGCCGTTGAAGCCGCCCAGCAGGGTCATGAAGCTGACCTGCTCGCCCTTCTCGTCCAGTTCCAGGAGCATGTTGGAGTCGGCGGACAGCACCAGCAGGTGCCCGGTACGCGGATCGACGCCCAGCGCCGAGAGGTTGCGCAGGTCCAGCTCGTCGCTGGGCAGCGGCTTCTTGTCACCGGTCAGCGGGCTGTGGCCGTCGCTGTTCCAGGTGAACAGTGCCGGCGGCCGCTCTTCACCGAGGATGATGCGCTGCTGCAAAGGGTCCCAGGCCACGGCTTCGAAGGCCTTGTTCTGGTTTTCCGATGGGCCGAGGTCAAACTGCGGGAAGTCGGCGATATTCAGCGAACGGGTATCGGCATTGAGGGTGACGATGGTCAACTTGTGATCGCGCTCATCGACAATCGCCAGGCGCCCGCCTTCGAGCACGGCCACCCCTTCAGGATTGCTCCAGCCCACCAGCGGCATCTTGCGCAGCACGTCGCCTTCAAGGGTCAGCTCGACCAGAAAGGGATTCTTGCCCATGACCGCGAACAGGGTTTTGCTCACCGGGTTGTAGGACAGGTCGGAAGCTTCATCATCCTCCATGCCTGGCAGCACTTTGGCGTCGATATCGACCTGGTAGTCCGGCAGCCAGATGCTGGCCTGTTGCTCAATCTTGCTTTCGAAACGCTCCTGCAACCAGAGCAGGCCACGGTCATCCCAATGCATGGCAATCGCCACGCCGTAACCGATGATCGCTGCGGCAACCAGCCAGGTGGACCAGCGCAAGGCCAGGCCACGCTTGCGCGCAGGCGGCAGGGAATTACTCGAAGGAAGAGGAGTGGCCATGGGGTTGTGCTCTTTTTGCCAGTTGATAACACATTACCGGCACGTTCGCTGAGCCAGGTCCGCAAGCATTATCCGCATCGATTGTGAAAAAAATGGCAAAAGCCGACGGGCAGCATGGCAGCCGGTGATTCTGGCTGCCATGCCAACAGGTTAAAGCACCTGGCTTTCGAAACGGCTGACGCCTGGTAGCTCGACCACCAGCTTGTCGCCAGGATTGAGCGGGCCGACGCCAACCGGGGTACCGGTGAGGATCACGTCGCCGGCCAGCAGCGAGAATTGCGTGGCCATGTGCTGGATCATCGGCACGATCGGGTTGAGCATCAGCGCGCTGTTGCCGTCCTGGCGCACTTCACCGTTGAGGGTCAGGCGGATGCCGATGTCGGTCAGGTCTTCAAAGGCACTGACCGGCACGAACGGCGGCAGTACGCAGGCGCCATCGAAGCACTTGGAGCGTTCCCACGGCAGGCCTTTTTCCTTCAGCTGCGCCTGCAGGTCGCGCAGGGTCAGGTCCAGGGCCGGGGCGAAGCCGGAGATGGCGTCGAGCACTTCTTCTTCGGTCGGGTTGGTAGACAGCGACTTGCCGAGCAACACGGCAATTTCCGTCTCGTAGTGCACCGAACCGCGTTCAGTCGGGATCTTGAAGCCGCTGTCGAGCGGCACCACACAACTGCCCGGCTTGATGAACAGCAGCGGCTCGCTAGGGATAGGGTTATCCAGCTCTTTGGCGTGCTCTGCATAGTTGCGCCCGATGCACACCACCTTGCCCAGCGGATAGTGAATACGCGTGCCGTCTACATACTGGTGCTGATAGCTCATTACCGACTCCTGGCGCTATTGGATGCTCTTGTGCCTGTGGCTTACTCGACAGCGAAGATCTTGCCCGGGTTCATGATCCCGTTGGGATCGAACGCTGCCTTCACTGCTTTCATGTACTCGATTTCGACCGGCGAGCGGCTGTAGGTCAGATAGTCACGCTTGGTCATGCCGACGCCGTGCTCGGCAGAGATCGAGCCGTTGTACTTCTCGACGGTCTCGAACACCCACTTGTTCACCGTCGCGCACTTGGCAAAGAACTCGTCCTTGCTCAGGTTCTCCGGCTTGAGGATGTTCAGGTGCAGGTTGCCGTCGCCAATGTGGCCGTACCAAACCACTTCGAAGTCCGGATAGCTTTCTGCGACGATCGCGTCAATATCCTTGAGGAACGCCGGCACTTTCGACACGGTGACCGAAATATCGTTCTTGTATGGGGTCCAGTGCGAGATGGTTTCAGAGATGTACTCGCGTAGCTTCCAGAGGTTTTGCAGTTGCTGTTCGCTCTGGCTCATGACGCCGTCCAGCACCCAGCCCTGCTCCACGCAGTGCTCAAAAGTGGCCAGGGCGTCATTGGCCACATCCTCGTTGCTGGCTTCGAACTCCAGCAATACATAGAACGGGCAGTCGGTCTCGAACGGTGCCGGCACATCGCCGCGCCCCATGATCTTGGCCAGGGCCTTGTCAGAGAAGAACTCGAATGCCGTCAGGTCGAGCTTGCCACGAAATGCGTGCAACACCGGCATGATCGAATCGAAGTCCGGGGTACCGAGCACCATGGCCGTGAGGTTGTTCGGCGCGCGGTCCAGGCGCATGGTCGCCTCGACCACGAAGCCCAGGGTGCCTTCGGCGCCAATGAACAGCTGACGCAGGTCGTAGCCGGTGGCGTTCTTGATCAGGTCCTTGTTCAGCTCGAGCAGGTCACCCTTGCCGGTGACGACCTTGAGGCCAGCCACCCAGTTACGGGTCATACCGTAGCGAATCACCTTGATCCCGCCGGCATTGGTGCCGATGTTGCCGCCAATCTGGCTGGAGCCTGCCGACGCGAAGTCGACCGGGTAATACAGGCCCTTGTCCTCGGCAAAATCCTGCAGCTGCTGGGTAACCACCCCCGGCTGACAGACCACCGAGCGGTCGAATTCGTTGAAGTCGAGAATCTGGTTCATGTAGTCGAAGGCCACGACCACCTCCCCATTGGCCGCTACCGCTGCAGCCGACAGCCCGGTGCGGCCGCCCGACGGCACCAGGGCGACCTTGTGCTGGTTGGCCCAGCGCACGATGGCCTGAACCTGCTCGATGCTCTTGGGGAAGACGATGGCCGAGGGCGCCGGAGCGAAGTGCTTGGTCCAATCCTTGCCGTAGGCCTCAAGGGAGGCCGCGTCGGTCAGCACCTTGCCGGGCTCTACCAGGGTCATCAGCTCATCAATCAGCGCAAGATCGGTCATCGATAGAACTCTCGAACTATTCATAGTCACCCTGAGCACTCTTCACGTCCCAGGGATGGGCGTATCGGGGGGTACTCATGCTAGCATACGCCCCCCGCTGATCGTGCTTCAGGCCGATGCTGCGAGAGCTTCACTTCCCTGCCATTTTTCTCCGGGACACAGGTTTACGCAGATGAGCAAGACTTCTCTCGATAAGAGCAAGATCAAGTTCCTTCTTCTCGAAGGCGTCCACCAATCCGCCGTGGACGTCCTCAAGGCCGCCGGGTATACCAGCATCGAGTACCTCACCGGTTCTCTGCCCGACGCTGAGTTGAAAGAAAAGATCGCCGATGCCCACTTCATCGGCATCCGCTCGCGCACTCAACTGACCGAAGAGGTTTTCGACTGCGCCAAGAAACTGGTCGCTGTCGGCTGTTTCTGCATCGGTACCAACCAGGTTGACCTGAACGCCGCTCGCGAACGCGGTATCGCCGTGTTCAACGCACCGTACTCCAACACCCGTTCGGTGGCCGAGCTGGTGCTGGCAGAAGCGATCCTGCTGCTGCGCGGCATCCCCGAGAAAAACGCTTCCTGCCACCGTGGTGGCTGGATCAAGAGCGCGGCCAACTCCTTCGAGATCCGCGGCAAGAAGCTGGGCATCGTCGGCTACGGCTCGATCGGTACCCAACTGTCAGTCCTGGCCGAAAGCCTTGGCATGCAGGTGTTCTTCTTCGACCCGCTGACCAAGCTGCCATTGGGCAATGCTACCCAGGTCACCAGCCTGAACGAGCTGTTGGGCCTGGCCGACATCGTCTCGCTGCACGTGCCTGAGCTGCCATCCACCCAATGGATGATCGGCGAGAAAGAAATCCGCGCGATGAAGAAAGGCTCGATCCTGATCAACGCCGCCCGCGGTACCGTGGTCGAGCTGGATCACCTGGCTGCTGCAATCAAGGACAAGCACCTGATCGGCGCCGCCATCGACGTGTTCCCGGTCGAGCCGCGCTCCAACGACGAAGAGTTCGAAAGCCCGCTGCGTGGCCTGGACAACGTGATCCTGACCCCGCACATCGGCGGCTCCACCGCTGAAGCCCAGGCCAACATCGGTCTGGAAGTGGCAGAGAAGCTGGTCAAGTACAGCGACAACGGTACTTCCGTGTCGTCGGTCAACTTCCCTGAAGTGGCCCTGCCGGCGCACCCGGGCAAGCACCGTCTGCTGCACATCCACGAAAACATTCCGGGTGTACTCAGCGAAATCAACAAAGTGTTCGCCGAAAACGCGATCAACATCTCCGGTCAGTTCCTGCAGACCAACGAGAAAGTCGGTTACGTGGTGATCGACGTTGATGCCGAGTACTCGGACCTGGCGCAAGAAAAACTGCAACAGATCAAGGGCACCATCCGCTCCCGCGTTCTGTTCTAAGTTTTCCGTGCGACAAAAAAAGGGAGGCCGTGATGGCCTCCCTTTTTTATGCCCGCCTTACTTGACGGTAACGGTGATCTTCTTCGACTCGACGCTCGGCTTGAACGGCACGTGGAACTTGTCGCCCAGCACCAGTTGCAGGGTGTGCTTGCCCGGGGTCAGGGTCAGTTTTACTTCAGTCTGTGCCTTGCCGAAGTGCAGCACTTGCGGGCCAGCCGGCAGCGGTGCGTTGTTTTCCGGCAGCAGGCTGGTTGGCAGCACCTGATCGGCCGCAGGCTGTTGGTCGACATCCACCAGCAAGTGGTGGTGACCGCTGTGTGGGGTCTGATCACCCGCTGGCTTGAGCTCCATGCCCTCGATGCCGAACTTGACGGTAAAGGTCTTGTCGACCGTGGCGCCATCGGCCGGGGAAACAATGAAGACCTTGGCGTCTTTTGGCGGCTCCTGGCTTTTCAGGCCATCGGCGGCAGCGGCAAAGGCCGAGACACCCATCAGCAATCCGGCGACGGCTGCACGCGAAAATAGGCTTTTCATTCACTTCTCCTGTGTTTTACTTCAATAACCCTTGCCACTGAACGAACGGCAATGGTGGATTACCATAGTCCAAATGCGTCAAAACATGTTTAACAACGCTGACAGAAAAAATTTCGCCGCCAGTTAAACATCCTGCACCTGACGTGGTCCTAAGTTGCGTTCGACCGTGACAATTACAGAAAGTCGCGGCGACTCGATTTCACTGCCAAGCATTCAAGGGGCTTAAATGCGTTTTGCCATTGGGGTACTACTTGCCACGCTGCTCAGCCCATGGGCACAGGCCGAGCTGATCGACGACATCAACGACCGTGGTGAACTGCGCATTGCCGTAGAAGCCAACATGGCGCCGTTCAACTTCAAGGACGAAAACAAAAAGCTGAGCGGTTTTGAAGTCGAGCTGGGGGAGTTGCTGGCCAAAGAACTCGATCTGCGCGCCGACTTTGTCGTGGTTGAATCCAACGACTTGCTGCAAGGTGTTGAAAGCGGCAAATACGACATCGCCCTCAACCACGTCGCCGCGACCCCGGAGCTCAAGGAACGCCTGGACTTCAGCGAGCCCTACGCCTATTCCAGCGCCCAGTTGATCGTACGCAAAGAAGAAAAGCGCCCACTGAGCACCCTTGAGGCACTCAAGGGCCATAGCCTGGGCGTCGTCCAGGGCAGCCAGTTCGCCGAACAGGCCCGGGGGGTAGAAGGTGTGGACTTGCGCAGTTACCCGGATGCCACCCAGCCGATCAAGGACGTGGCCAACGACCAGATCGATGCGGCCATCAGCGACCGCCTGCTGGTGCCCTATGCCATACGCGACAGCCAGCAGCCGGTAAGCAAAGGCGCAACGGTGGGACCGATCCTGAGCCTGGCGATTCCGTTCCAGAAGGGTAACCCGGCGTTCCAGAGCGCTGTGGACAACGCCCTGCAGCGAATCAAGGCTGACGGCCGGCTGAGCGAGTTGTCGCAGAAGTGGTTTGGCATGGATGCGAGCAAGCCGCCGAAGCAGTAAGTGAGTGGGGCTTTTTTGCAGCCCATCGCTGACCCTTGTGGGAGCTGGCTTGCCAGCGATGAGGCCTTCGAATCAAAGCTGTTTCAGGGCCAGCTCCGCCGCCTCAAGCTCCAGCTCACTGAACACCTGCACCCCTTCGCGGCGCAGCAGCGCCGTGGTTACGCCCTCGCCCGCCACTTTGGTGCCGCTGAACGTCCCGTCATAAGTCAGCACATTGCCGCACGACGGGCTGCCGGACTTGAGCACCGCAATCCGGATGCCATGACGGCGCACCAGCGCCAGCGCCAGTTGCGCCCCGGCCAGAAACTGCGCACTGACATCCTCACCCGTGATGGTCAGCACCTGGGCATTCCCCTCAAGCACCGCAGCGCCCTGGCCACCGGGGATCTCCGCCGGTGGCCGTGGCGTTGGCAACCCGCCAGCCACTTCAGGGCACAAAGGCACGATCCGTCCCTCGGCCTGCCACTGCTGGAGCAGATCCGGATGGCCACTGGCGCGCCCGTCATAACGCACCGGCTGACCGAGCAGGCAGGCACTGACCAGAACCTTGTGCATCTCAGAACGGCTCGTTGCCACGGCGGCGGAACCAGCCGGTAAGTGACAGGCGATCGCGCTGGGCCGGCAACACCTCATGGGGCACTTCGCCGGAGAGGAACACTACCAGGCAACCGCCGATCGGCTGCACGTCGTGCTCGACGTCGCCCTTGAGGGTCATGCGCAACTGGCCGCCGTGTTCGGGCTGCCAATCCTGGTTGAGGTAGATCACCGCAGAGACCATGCGCCGGTCGTCATCGCGAAAGCGGTCGACGTGCTTGCGGTAGAAGGCCCCCGGTGGATACAGGGCGAAGTGACACTCGAAGTCCTCAAGGCCCAAAAACAGACCGCGATTAAGAGCCAGGCGCAGGCTGTCCATCAGCTCGAGGTAGTGGTCGCAAGGCGCGGCCAGGCCGGGCTCCAGCCACTGGATACGATCACCGCGGATGCCCTCGCGGACCTCCTGGGCAACGCCCCGACCCACGGCTGCTGGTGCAAGCTCGCCCTCGGCGGCGCGTTTGCGGCACTCGGCCGCCAGCGCCAGGGTCAGAGACTCTGGAAGAAAGGTATCTTGCTGCGACCAGCCACGGGTGGCCAGGTCGTCGACGATGCGCAACAGCAGGGGGTCATCAGGGGATATGTGCATGTCGCGCATAGTATCGATCTGCCGCGAAATCCGACAGCGCCACTTGGCCGAGAGAGTGCAATGGCTTCTCGACAAAGCCCCGCCATGGCAAGGACAATAGCGCCCTGCCGACAGGAGCCCTGAATGCACCGTTTGTTTTTACTGCTGATGATGATCTGCACCACGCCTGTCTGGGCAGACAGCCTCGACCAACTCTACAAGGTCGCCGGCTGGCCCGAGCAGCGCGCCCACTTTACCGATGCCCTCGATGCCGCCCAGCAGCGCTATCGCAATAGCCTGCCGCCTGCGGTGTACCAGGCGCTGGTCAATAACAGCAACCAGCGCTTCCAGGCCCAGGCCGTGGATAAACGCGCCGAGGCCCAGTTGCGCGCCAATCTCAGCGATCCGGCCCCGGCCCTGGCCTTCTTCCAGTCGCCGCTGGGGCGCAAGATCGTCGCCGCCGAACTGCTCGCCACCCGCCGTGACCAGTTGGCCAAGAATGCCAAGGGCCTGCCCAAGGTCCAGGCCAGCGACAACCGCCAGCTGGTCATCGGCCACCTGGCCCAGGCCCTGCCCGCCCGTGAAGCCGGTGCCGAGGTCAGCCTGGCGATCGCCGGGGTTGCCGCCGACAGCCTCAGCCAGATGATCCCCGGCCTGCTCGGTGGCGGCCAGGCCCAAAGCCTGCTCGACGGCCAGCGCCAGCGTTTGATGGAGCAGATCGGCAGCGAGCTGAACAACACCTTGTTGTACGTCTATCGCGACCTGTCCGATGCCGAGCTGGAAGAGTTCGCCACCTTTGCCGAGTCCGCCGAAGGCAAGGCCTACTACAAGGCAGCCCTGGCGGCGATTCGCGCCGGCCTTGCGGTTGGCCAGGACACCTCGCAGCTGAAGTGATCAGCCCAGGCGCTGATCGATGAAGTCGAAGTAGCGCGCGCGGATCGCCGGCAGCTCGTTGGCCAGGTGATGCCGCGCCTCGGGGATCAGCAGGATCTGCGGCGCGGCGAACTTCTCCCCCAGCACCTTGAGGTTGTGCGGCCAGTCGACGGTCATGTCGCATTCGCCCTGGATGATCAGCGGCTGGCGCGGGCTGACCGGCGCCGCTTCAATGCGTTTGACCCAATCGAGCAATGCCCCCACCCAGGCCGTCGGCAGGCGCCTTGGCTGCAACGGGTCGGCCAGCAGGAACGGCAGGAAGGTCGGGTCGTTGCTGTTCTCGCTGAAGCGCCGCTCGATACCGTTGACGAAGGGCTTGAGCACCCGGTAACTGAATTTCGACCAACGCCACGCGCGTGGCCGCACCAGCGGCGCGAGCAGGATCACCTCACCCTGGGCCGGACTCTCGGCGCCGCGATGCAGCAGGTGGTCGACGACGATTGCACCACCGGTACTCTGCCCGAACAGATGCCAGGGCTGCGGCAGCTCCAGGCTACGCGCCTGCTCGAACAGCGCTTGCAGTACCTGCTGATAGGCACTGAAATCATCGATGCTGGCCCGCTCGCCACTGGACAGTCCGTGCCCGGGCAGGTCGCACGAGATCACCGCATACTGCTGATCCAGCGCCCAATCGATGACATGCCGGTACAGGCCCATGTGGTCATAAAAGCCGTGCAGCAGAATCAGCGTCGCCACCGGCGCAGCCGGCAGCCACACCTGGCCGACCACCTCGAAACCGGCGACGTCGAAGCGTCCCAGCCAGCTCTGCGGTGCTGCGTCACGGGCTGGCAGGTCCAAGCCGTAAAAACGCTGATAGGCCTGGGCCTGCGTCGACAACGGCTGCCGCGCCGCCAGGGAGGACAGGCTGGCACGTAGGGAGTCGGACTGAAATGACGCGGGCATAGAAGATTTCCAGACGCAAAAGCGGGTTATTGACCTGTGATATTCATCTGTCGTCGCCAGCATGGCAAGCTAGGCAACTTTTTTCGGACATTGCCCACATGCCCCGCTCGACCCTGCGCACCCTGCTTGGCCTGTTGCTCGCCGCTCTCTGCGGCGCCGGCCTGTGGTGGGCCTACGACAGCTTCCAGAGCCGTTACCTGCGCACCTTCGACAACCAGACCGCGCTGTTTTCCGGCGACCGCCTGCAACTGCCGGCGAACATTGCCGGCCCCGGCCCGATCCGCCTGGTGCACTTCTGGGACCCGGCCTGCCCGTGCAACGTCGGCAACCAGCAGCATCTGGGCGAACTGATCGAGCACTTCGGTCCCCAGGGCGTGGAGTTCTATGTGGTACAAAAACCCGGCACACGCGGCCAACTGCCCGCCACCCTGAGCGCGCTCAAGCCCCTGGCCGGGTTGCCCGGCGCCGAACACCTGCCAGCCACCCCCGGCGTGGCGATCTGGGACCGCAACGGGCAACTGGCCTACTTCGGCCCCTACAGCGAAGGCGCGACCTGCAACTCGAGCAACAGCTTCATCGAGCCGATCCTTTTGGCCTTGAGCCAGGGCCGGGCAGTCAGCGCCACCCACACCATGGCGGTGGGCTGCTACTGCCCCTGGCAGCCCTAGCGCGCCCGCGCAGGATTGCCAACCACGGTCGCACCAGCCGGTACATCGCGAGTGACCACGCTACCGGCACCGATCACTGCGTTATCGCCCACCGTCACCCCCGGCAGAATGATCGCGCCACCGCCGATCCAGACGTTGTTGCCAATCTTCACCGGCCGCCCGCTTTCCAGGCCGCTGCGGCGCAGTTCCGGGTCCAGCGGGTGGTCGGCGGTATAAGTCTGCACCGCCGGGCCGATCTGGCAGTCATCGCCGATGCTTACCGGGGTAACGTCGAGGATCACGCAGTTGAAGTTCATGAACACGTTGGCGCCCACACTGATGTTGTAGCCGTAGTCGCAGTAGAACGGCGGGCGAATCACCGCACCGTCACCGACCTCGCCGAAATGCTCGACCAGCAAACCGTGACGCTGCTCGTTGAGCAGTTCCGCGCTGTTGTTGTAGCGCTGCATCCAGTGCTTGTTGGCGATCTGTTCGGCCTGCAGCTCCGGGCAGCCGGCGTGATAGAGCTGGCCGCTGAGCATCTTCTGCTTTTCGCTGAGATTCATCTTCCCTCCTTTGGGGCTATCCTCTGTCCGGCTTTACCTCGATGATCGGACCACAAGATCCGCTAAAAAGCACAAGGAGTCACGATGAAGCGCAGCCTGACCTTCCTCGCCGTGGTCATTGCCGCGGCCGCCGGCGGCGGTTACTGGTACGTGCACGACAAGCTGCCGCAACGCGAAGGCGAGGTCACCCTGAGCAGCCTGCAAGCGCCGGTCAGCGTGCGCTATGACACCCGTGGCGTGCCGCATATCCAGGCGCAGAACGAGGCTGATCTGTATCGCGCCCTGGGCTATGTGCATGCCCAGGACCGCCTGTTCCAGATGGAGATCATCCGCCGCCTGGCCCGTGGCGAGCTGGCCGAGATCTTCGGCAGCAAGCTGCTGGGTACCGACACCCTGTTCCGCAGCCTGCGCATTCGCGAGCAGGCCGAGCTGTATGTCGAGCGCCAGGACAAGAGCTCGCCGGCCTGGCTTGCCCTGCAGGCCTACCTGGAGGGCGTCAACGCCTGGCAGGACAACCATCCCAAGCCGATGGAGTTCGACGTGCTGGGGATCAAGCCCCGCCCCTTCACCGCCCAGGACACCATCAGCATTGCCGGCTACATGGCCTATAGCTTTGCCGCGGCATTTCGCACGGAACCGGCGCTGACTTACATCCGCGACCAACTGGGTGCCGACTACCTGAAGATCTTCGACCTGGACTGGAACCCGCAAGGTGCGCTGGCCAGCAAGCCGCCGCTGGCTGCCAGCGACTGGAAGAGCCTGCAGCAGCTGGCGCAACTCAGCCAGCAAGCCCTGAGTGACGCCGGCATTCCCCAGTACGAAGGCAGCAATGCCTGGGCGATTTCCGGTAGCCGCACCCGTAGCGGCAAACCGCTGCTGGCCGGCGATCCGCACATCAGCTTTGCCGTGCCGTCGGTGTGGTACGAGGCGGAACTGACCGCACCCGGCTTCAACCTCTATGGCTATCACCAGGCGCTGAACCCCTTCGCGTCGCTTGGGCACAACCGCGACTTCGGCTGGAGCCTGACCATGTTCCAGAACGACGACGTCGACCTGATCGCCGAACAGGTCAACCCCGACAACCCCGAGCAGGTCAAGGTCAACGGCCAGTGGCAGACCCTGAGCCAGACCCAGGAGCAGATCGCGGTGAAGAACGAGGCGCCGGTGAACATCACCCTGCGCCGCTCGCCCCACGGCCCGATCGTCAACACGGTGCTGGGCGACACGGCGGGGCCGACGCCGATTGCCGTGTGGTGGGCGTTCCTGGAAACCGAGAACCCGATCCTCGAGGGTTTCTACCAGGTCAACCGCGCCGATACCCTGGACAAGATGCGCGCCGCAGCGGCGAAGATTCAGGCGCCGGGGCTGAACCTGGTGTGGGCCAATGCCCGTGGCGATATCGGCTGGTGGGCGGCAGCGCAGTTGCCGATTCGCCCCGAAGGCGTCAACCCGGGCTTTATCCTCGACGGCAGTACGGCGCAGGCCGACAAGCTCGGCTTCTATCCTTTCAGCGCCAACCCCCAGGCGGAGAACCCGGCCAGCGGCTACATCGTCTCGGCCAACTTCCAGCCGCCGGCGAGCATGCCGATCCCGGGCTATTACAACCTGGCCGACCGTGGCCAACGCCTGAACCAGCACCTGGCCGACCCTCAGACCAAATGGGACCAGCAGAACAGCCAGGCCCTGCAACTGGACACCATCACCGACTACGGCCCGCGCACCTTGGCACCGTTGCTTTCGGTGCTGCGTGAAGTGGCCGAGGGTGATCAGGAGAAAGAGCTGGTCGAGCAACTGGCGGCGTGGAACGGCGACTATCCGGTGGACTCGGTCAGTGCCACGCTGTTCAACCAGTTCCTCTACGACCTGGCCTACACCGCGTTGCACGACGAACTGGGCGATACCTGGTTCCAGACCCTGATCAGCACCCGCGCCATCGATGCCGCGTTGCCACGCCTGGCAGCCGACGCCAAGTCACCCTGGTGGGACAAACACGGCAGCAGTGAACAAAGTGATCGCAATACGGCGGTGAAGCAGGCCTGGCGCAAAACCCTGGCGCACCTGCGCGATACCTTCGGCAACGACCCGGCCGGCTGGCAATGGGGCAAGGCTCATACCCTGACTCACAACCACCCGCTGGGGCTGCAGAAGCCGCTGAACCTGTTGTTCAACGTCGGACCGTTCGCCGCGCCGGGTACCCATGAAGTGCCGAACAACTTGTCGGCGAAGATCGGCCCGGCACCGTGGCCGGTGACCTATGGGCCTTCGACACGGCGGCTGATCGACTTTGCCGATGCCGGCCAGGCGCTGACCATCAACCCGGTCGGACAAAGCGGAGTATTGTTTGACCCGCACTATGGCGACCAGGCCAAGGACTATATCGAGGGCCGGTACCACAAGGCGCAGATGGGGGTGATTCCGGCGCAGAGCACCTTGAAGCTGGTGCCCCGGAATTAGCAAGGCTGCGCCTTGCATCGCTGGCAACGCCAGCTCCCACAGGTCCGGTGGACACAAGTTCATTGTGGGAGCAACTGTCTTGATCAGGCTGTTTGCTCTCGCCAAGGGGTATTGTCCCGCAGCATTGCATTCAGCCTGACAATCAGCACCCGCATGCAAGCTACGAGTGCCACCTTGGCGCACTTGCCACGTGCCCGAAGTGCTTCGTAGCGTGCTTTAAATTCTGTGTTGTGACGGATGATGATCCAGCTCGACATGTACAGCACTCGCCTTACATGGGCCCGACCACCCCATATCTGGCGGTGCCCTCGATGGCTACCACTATCGTTGTTGTAAGGCGCTACGCCCACCAGAGCGGCGATCTGACGGCGGTCCAACTGCCCCAGTTCAGGCAGTGAGGCGAGCAGATTTGCGGCGGTTACTCGACCGATTCCGGTCACTGCCAATAACTGACACGCCCTGGTATCGTCCAGTTGCACCATCGCCTGATCAATTTCTTCGTCGAGGCGTTTGATCAGCACTTTCAGCTGCTCTATATGCTCATCGAAGTGGGCCATCACTGTTGCCGAGCGACATTGCTGGCGACGCCGCTTGTCGTCATCACGGCTCTGCACAAATTGGGCGCGCTGCTTCACCAGCTCTCGCAGCTCTTCGCGTTCAGGGCTGACCGGTTGGCCTTGAGGGGCGCTGAGGTGTGCAGCGAAGTCCGCAAGGACTTCGGCGTCGATCTTGTCGGTTTTGGCTTTTTTACCCATGGCATCGGCGAATTTTCGGGCACGGGCTGGGTTGATGCAGATGGTTTCCAGTCCTGCTGAGGCCAGGGCGATCAACACATCTTTCTCGTAGCCGCCTGTCGCTTCGATCAGCACTCGACTGATATTGAAGTCCTTCAGACGCTCAAGCAACACCTCGAAGCCTGCGGAGTTGTTGGCCACTTCGAAGCGGATTTTCTGAGGCTTGATGCAGATTTCCAAAGTGGCTTTGGCAGTGTCGATTCCAACAGAAGACAACATGGCTGAACCCTCTTACACTCAGTTGTGAGAGCGCTCTGGCTTGGCCCACGCTTGTGATTCGAGAGGCGCTCAATCAACTGTTCGGGCTCGGGCCAGAGTGGAGAGGTGAATGGCAGCTTTGCTCCCACACGTGCTTTAAGCACTACCGGCGTACAGCTTGCCATTCACCGCTCTCACTTCTGATTCTATTCCTACCTCAAGACACAAGCCGGCCTTGCCGGCGATGGGCTGCGCCAGCAGCCCCAAAGGGTCAGCCCTGCCAGTTGCCGCCTTCGACAATCACGCTCTCAGGCGGGGTGTCATCGCTCAGTTCCTTGCGCACATACTGGTCATACAGCTTGAGCAGGTACTTTTGCTCACCCAGGCGCGCCAGCTCGGCGTTGACCCAATCACGCAACTCGATGTTGCCCTTCTTCACTGCCGGCGCAATCGGCGCTTCCTCGCCGAGTTTTTCTTCCAGCACGCGGTAGCCCGGGTTCTGCTTCGACCAACTGAACAGGATCAAGTTGTCCTGGGCATAAGCATCACCACGACCGCTGGCGAGGGCCTGCAGCGACTCGGTGTTCTTCTCGAACTTGAGCAGTTTCCAGTCCGGATGGTTCTTGGTCAGCCAGATATCGGCAGTGGTGCCGGTGGTGACGATGATGGTCTTGTCGGCCAGGTCGTCGAGCTTCTTCACGCTGCTGCCTTCCGGCACCAGGGCCTGCACGGCAACGCGCAGGTTGGGGTTGGTGAATTCCACCGCTTCCTTGCGCTCCGGCGTTACGGTCATGTTGGCCAGGATCAGGTCGACCTTGTCGCTCTGCAAGAACGGAATACGGCTGGCCGGCTCAACGGCAACGAACTCGACCTTGTTCTCGTCACCGAGCAGGTCCTTGGCAAACTGACGGCCGATGTCGGTATCAAAACCGACATAGCGCCCGGCCTCATCGACAAAGCCGAACGGTGGCTTGTCGGTGAATACGCCGACGATCAGCTTGTCGCGGGCCTTGATGGTTTCCAGGTAGCTGGTGGCCGGGGCAGCGCCACCGGCGGCCGGTTTGCCCGGTTCTTCAGCCTTGTTGCAACCGGCCAGCAAGGCCAGGCCGAGTAACGACAACAGCAGTTTCGAAGTCTTGGCAGTTTTCATGACAGTTCCTTTGCGGGAGTTTTGGGCAGGCTTTCAACAAAGGAGAATTTCTCCAGAAACTGCTGCGCGCGTGCGGTCTGCGGGTTCGTAAAGAAGCTCTCGGGGTCGCGTTGTTCAAGGATCCTGCCGGCCTCCATGAACACGATGCGGTCGGCCACCGCGCGGGCGAAGGCCATTTCATGGGTGACGATGAGCAGGGTCATGCCGTCGCGGGCCAGGCCCTGGATCACCTGCAGCACTTCCTTGACCATTTCCGGGTCTAGCGCGGCAGTGACTTCGTCGAACAGCATCACTTGCGGGTTCATGCACAGCGAGCGGACGATGGCGATGCGTTGCTGCTGGCCACCGGAAAGCTGACGTGGGAAGGCGTCGCGCTTGTCCAGCAGGCCAACCCTGGCCAGCAAGGCTTCAGCTTGGGCCTGGGCCTCGCGGCGCTCGCGCTTTTGCACCTTGAGCGGGCCAAGCAGCAGGTTGTCGATCACGCTCATATGGCCGAACAGGTGATAACTCTGGAACACCATGCCGACCTGCTGGCGCACCTGGCGCCAGTCAGTGCCAGGCGCCAGCAGCTCTTCACCGGCCAGGCGCAGGCTGCCGCTGTGGGCGGTTTCCAGGCCGTTGAGGCAACGCAGCAAGGTGCTCTTGCCGCAGCCGCTGGGGCCGAGAATCACCACCACTTCACCGCTGCGTACCTGCAGGTCGACGTGGTCGAGCACCTGCTGCTCGCCGAAGAATTTGTTGAAGCCCTTGAACTCGATCAGTGCGCTCATGCGTGCGTCCAGCGGCGCTCCAGCGCGCGCGAGGCGGCTGACAGCGGGTAGCAGATAAAGAAGAAAAACAGGAACAGCGCGCCGTAGATCAGCACCGACTCGTAGGTGCGCTCGATGATCTGCTGGCCGACCTTGATCACATCGACCACGCCGATCAGCACCGCCAGCGAGCTGGTCTTGATGATTCGCGTATAGATGTTGATGGTCGGCGGGGTCAGCCGCTTGAGCGCCTGGGGCAGCAGGACGTAGCCGTACAACTGCCCACCTGACAGGCCGATCGACAGCCCGGCTTCGCGCTGCCCGCGTGGCAACGACTGCAGCGCGCCACGCACCACCTCGCCCACTTCGCTGGCGCCCCACAACGACAGCACCAGCACCGCACACCAGAAGCTCGGGATGCTCACGGCAAAGAAAATTGGCAGGCCGAAGAACAGCAGGTACAGCCAGACCAGCACCGGGATCGCCCGGAACAGCTCCAGGTAAATGCGCAGCAGCACGTTCACACTGCGCTTGCCCAAGGTCGCCAACACGCCGTAGAACACGCCGCCGAGGGTGGCGAAGAGGATGCTCAGCGCCGAGATCGCCAGGGTTTGCGCTGCGCCCTTGCCCAGTTGCGGCAAGGACACCAGCAACAACTCAAGACCCGAACTGGCCATGTTGCAGCCTCCGTTCCAGGCGGCTGAGCAGCAGCGACAGTGGCAGAAACAGCAGCACGCAAATCAGCGTCAACACCGCGAGCATCTCGTAGGTCTTGTAATACAGGGCGATGTAGCTCTTGGTGGTATAGAGAATCTCTGGCACCGCCACCGCCGACACCACGGTGGTTTCCTTGAGCAAAAAGATGAAATTGGCGAACAGCGCCGGCAGGCTGAGGATCCCCGCCTGAGGCAGGATCACATGGCGCAGCAACTGGCCTTCCGACAGGCCGATCGAGCGCCCCGACTCCAGTTGCGCCACAGGCACCGCCTCGACGCCGGCGCGCAGCACCTCGGTCAGGTAGGCGCCGCCGAGGAAGGTCATGGTGATGATCGCCGCAGCAAAACCGGAAATCTTCAGGCCCAGTTCCGGCAAGGCGAAGTAGACGAAGAACAGCTGGATCAGCAGTGGCGTGTTACGCGCCAGCTCCACGTAGAGCTTTACCAGGCGCTGCAGGTACGGCGTGCGGTAAACCAGGATCGCGGCGTTGACCAGCGCCACCAGCAGCGAAGTACCGATGGCGATCAGGCCGACTTGCAGTGTGACGCCCACCGCCTTGAGAAAGGCTGGCAATGTGCTAAGGATAAAGGCGAAGTCGAAGCTCATGGAGTGAGCCTCGGCAGACGATGACGATGCGACATGGACAGGATCTCGGACCGGCCCGAGGGTAACGGGCGGCTCTACACAGGGGTTGTCAGTGCGGGTGAGCACAATAGGTAGACTCTAAAGGTATAAAAATATTTATTTAAATACCTTTATTGCATATTGATATCACTCAAACAGCTAACCTGCGAAATCCTTGGCGGTGGCGGGATCTTTCTGCTGCAAATGCTATCCAAGCGCTGTCGACCCATCACACCAACAAGGAAGACAAAGGATGAATAGCGCCCCCACTCTCGATGCAAAAGAACTGATCAAGTGGCTGACGGCATTGCGCCGGGCGGTCAATGCGGGGAATTGAATGCACTGTGGGAGCAAGGTTGACCCGCGATGCGATTTGACTGGTAGATCGCATCGCGGGGCAAGCCCGCTCCCACAGGATGTGTGTGTAGCCTCTTAGAACGCCGGCAGTACCGCGCCGCTGTACTTCTTCTCGATGAAGGTTTTCACTTCTGGGCTGGTCAGTGCCTTGGCCAGCTTCTGGATGGCGTCGCTGTCCTTGTTGTCCGGACGGGCCACCAGGAAGTTCACGTACGGCGAATCAGCGCCTTCGATCACCAGGGCATCCTTGGCCGGGTTCAGGCCGGCTTCCAGGGCGTAGTTGGTGTTGATCATGTCCAGGTCGACCTGATCCAGCACACGCGGCAGCATGGCCGATTCAAGCTCGCGGAACTTCAGCTTCTTCGGGTTCTCGGCGATGTCTTTCGGCGTCGCCAGGGCGTTCTTCGGATCCTTCAGGGTGATCAGGCCAGCCTTCTGCAACAGCAGCAGGGCACGACCGCTGTTGCTGCCTTCGTTAGGGATGGCAACGGTAGCGCCGTCCTTCAGTTCGCTCAGCTTGGTGACCTTCTTCGAGTAGCCGCCGAACGGTTCGACGTGTACGCCAATCACGGTTTCCAGGTGGGTGCCTTTGCCTTCGTTGAAGTTCTTCAGGTACGGCAGGGTCTGGAAGTAGTTGGCGTCCAGGCGCTTCTGGTCGACCTGCACGTTAGGCTGCACGTAGTCGGTGAATACCTTGATCTCCAGGTCCACACCTTCCTTGGCCAGGGTTGGCTTGATCAGCTCGAGGATTTCCGCGTGCGGAACCGGGGTAGCGGCAACTACCAGCTTCTCACCCGCCTGGGCAAAACCTGCAACCGACAGAGCGGCCGCCAGAGCAGTCAACAACAGAGCCTTTTTCATGCGCAGTCCTTATTCGAATACACGGCCATCGGGCGACGGCGAAGGTGAGGGTTGCCAGCACTTTGCTAGCTGGCTTGAAGCGGACAATACCGAGATTTTTTATGCCGGAACAATATCTTTTATTTAGCTACTTATTCCATTTTTAACGGACGCTTCCATGCACCCCATGCATGGGGTCAGGCGACTGGTTGCGCCAGGCGCAACAGCGTCTTCTCCAGCAGTTGTTGCAGCGCACTGCGCTCACCCGGCTCGCCAAGGCTGAGCAACTGCTCCAACTGGCTGGTCAGAGCGCTCAACGGTGTCGGCAGGTTCAGATGCTGCGGGAGGATTTCTTCACCGCTGCTGACCAGCAGCGCGAAGTGAATGACGTTCTCAAGCTCCCGGGTATTGCCCGGCCAGCTGTGCAGTTCCAACAACCGCTGCGCCGCTTCGCTGATCAAGGGCACCGCCAGGTTCAGCCGCGGGCTGTAGATACCGACAAAATACTCGGCCAGCGGCAGGATATCGCCGACCCGCTCGCGCAAGGCCGGCAGCTCCAACCGGCCTTCGCGCAGGTAGTGGTAAAGGCGGTCGTGGAACTTGCCAGCGCGCACCGCCTCAGCCAAGTCAATGCTCGACGCGGCGACCAGGCGCACATCCACCGGGTTCGGTTGCTGGGCACCGACGCGGGTGACTTCGCGGTTCTCCAGTGCCGACAGCAGCTTGATCTGGATCGGCAGCGGCAAGTCGGCGATTTCGTCCAGGTACAGGGTGCCGCCATTGGCCGAGCCAAACCAGCCTGCCCGGCTGCTGGCCGCGCCGCTGTGGGCACCGGCGCTGTAACCGAACAGTTCGGCGTCGGCATAGGTCGGGCTGATCGCTGCGCAATTGACCGAAACAAATAGCCCGCCGCGATCGCTGGCGCGGTGAATCTGCCTGGCCAGCAGCTCCTTGCCGGTCCCGGTCTCGCCGCGGATCAGCACCGGCAGGGCCAGGGGCGCGAGCAGCTCGAGCTCCTCGCGCAGTTGCCGCGAACGCGGGTCGACGAACACCAGCGCTTTGGCGCGGATGCTCAACGGGCTCTTGTCCAGTTCAGGAAACGTCAGCAAAGGCTGGCCGAAGGTGTCGTGATTACTCATGGCAAACTCCCGCCCTTGGCGCTATCCGGCCGGGCGTTCGAATCAAGGCAAATGGTCAGCGCCTGAAGGTCAGGCGCGGCGTAGGGCGTGCTGTTCCAGACGGTTCTGCAGGCGGTACAGGTAGGCGAAACCCTGCTCCCAGCGGCGGTGCCCGGACTTGACGTTGATATGCCCGGCACCGGCGAGAAAGCCCGTCTCGGCGCCCCAGGCACGGGCCAGCTGCATGGCCCGCGGGGCGCTCACGGCCGGATCGTTGTCAGAGCTGACCACCTGGCTGGGGAACGGCAGCAGCAGTTGGGGAATTGGTGCGAAGTTACGCAGCGCCGGTGCGCAGGTCGGGCGTTCGACGTCCGCCGGGGCCACCAGCAAGGCACCCCGTACGCGGCGCAACAGGGTCGCGCTGGCTTGTGCCGCCCAATGGGCAACGGTGATGCAACCCAGGCTGTGAGCGATAAGGATCACCGGCGATTCCTCGGCAGCCACGGCTTGCTCGAGTACGGCCACCCAGTCCTGGCGTTGCGGGGTCAACCAGTCGGCTTGTTCGACCCGGGCGCTGTTGGGCAGCACCTGCTGCCAGTGAGTTTGCCAATGATCGTCTGGCGAACCTTGCCAGCCCGGCACAATCAGGTAACGGATCGACTCGTTGCGCATGGGGACGCCTCCTGCTGCGTTTGCGTGCATGAGGCCAAGTATAGGGGGGTGGTTATATTCGTAAAGGAATAAGAAGCTATTTATTAATAACCAAACTACAAAAAGGACTGGGCTAATCGCGGGGCAAGCCCGCTCCTACAGGGGCCATAAAAAAAGGGACCACCCCCTGCCGAAGGACCGGTCCCTGAAGCATTGCCTGAGAGATGTTGCTCAGCGGGCGGTGATCACCGACAGCTTGGTGATACCCGCACGTTCGATCGAGGCCATGGCCCGTGCCACTTCCCCATAATTCACGCCATCGTCGGCCTGCAGCTGCACGCGCAGCTCCGGGTCCTTGGCCTTGGCCGCCTGCAGGCTGGTTTCCAGCAGATCGGGCTGGATCTCGTCCTTGTTGATGAACAGCTTGCCGCCACCGTCGATACTGACCACCAGCGGGTTCTTCTGCTCCACCGGGGCCACGGCCTCGGTCTTGGGCAGGTTGATCGGAATGGCGTTGGTCAGCAGTGGCGCGGTGACGATGAACACCACCAGCAGCACCAGCATCACGTCCACCAGCGGCGTTACGTTGATCTCGCTGAGTACTTCGTCACTGTCCTGGGTCGAGAAGGCCATATCAGGATGCCTCCTTCACTTTCTGGGTGTTCTGGCCAGCGACGGCCTTGTAGGCAGCAGGGTGCACCAGCACCCGGAACGCGCTCTTCTGCGCCAGGCTGTAGAAGTCGTGGGCAAAGTCATCAAGGTCGGCGGCGGTCAGCTTCAGGCGGCGCAGGAAGTAGTTGTAGACCAGTACCGCCGGCACCGCGACGGCGATACCCACACCGGTGGCGACCAGCGCCGCACCGATCGGCCCGGCCACGGTTTCCAGGCTCGCCGAGCCTGCGGCGCTGATGCCCTTGAGTGCTTCCATGATCCCCCACACAGTGCCGAACAGGCCGATGAAGGGCGAGGTGCTGCCGATACTGGCGACTACCGCCAGACCGGTTTCCAGCGAACGGCGCTCACGGACGATCTGCTGGCGCAGGGCGCGTTCTAGGCGGTCCTGATGGTTGATCGCCTGGCTCAGGTCACTGGCCTGCTGTCCGGGTTCGCCGACAGCAATGGCGGCATAACCGGCCTGGGCGACACGGGCTGCGGCACCGGGTTGTGCATGGCTGAGTTCGGCAGCTGAATCCAGGCTTGAAGCCGCCCAGAACTGTTTGTGGAAGCGTTTGTCCTGGTTCTTCAGGCGCACGAACTGCACGCCCTTGACCAGGGCCAGGCCCCAGGTGACGACAGAGAAGCCCACCAGCAGCCAGATCACCGCGCTTTCGATGGATTCGAGGGGGGATGCCAATACAGTCATGATCAATACTCTCTTCTGTTAGCGCGAATTAGCGGATCTTGAAGTCGATGGGTACGCTGACCCAGCCGTCCTGGGCTACGTCGCCCTGCTTGGCCGGGACGAAGCTCCAGCGCTTGACCGCCGCCAGGGCGGCGGCGTCGAGTTGCTGGCGGCCACTGCTTTTCTGAATCTGGATGTCTCCCGGCTTGCCGCTGGCCAGCACCTGTACCCGCAACAACACCGTGCCTTCCCAACCGCGACGCTGGGCCAGCGACGGGTACTCCGGCGCCGGGTTCTTCAGGTACCCGGCGTTGGCCGAAGCCGGCGTCACCGGGGCTGGCGCCGCGGGTGCGGGAGGCGTTGGCGGTGCTGCCGGTTGTGGCGGTGCAGGCGGTTGCTCGACAGCCTTGGGCGCAGGTTTGGGTACCGGTTTGGGCACAGGTTTAGGCTTGGGCTTGGGTACCGGTTTCGGTGCAGGCTTGGCGGCCAGTTCATCGACGACCGGTGGCGGCGGCTCGACCACTGCCGGCGGTGGCGGCGGTGGCGGCTCGACAGCCGGGGGCGCCGGTTGCGAAAACTCGATGGTCATCGGCGGAATTTCCGGCGGTACCACCGGCAACACCGGGGTTGGCGCCTGGCTGACCCAGTACGCCACCGCTCCGTGCAAGGCCAGGGCAAACACCCCGAGCAGAATTTTCTCCCGACGGCTCAGCGCGCTTTTCGGTGTGCTTTGCAGGCGCAACTGCGCCAGCGGCAACCGCAGCGGGCGACCGAGGTCGACCAGCTCGCCGCTCGGCGTCTGGCGCCAAAGCACATCGTGAGCACTGGCGGCGGTCTGGACATTACCCATTGATCAACTCCTGGGACGTGAGTGCGTTTCGTCGAAGGCAGGTCAGTTGCCTTCGCTGGGGTGGATCATCAACTTCTGTTACTTATGTCTTAAAGTAATTTTTAAAGTTATAGATAGAACAAAAACACATATACAAATCAACCGAACCGCTCTAAGCCGCGCCATTCAAGGGCTGGCGCTAATCACCTGAAACTCCATGCCTCTACGGCATGAAAAATATTCGGCAAAGGCATGGCAAAACGCCGTTTCAGAAGTCGTAGCGGCCAGTTACACCCAAGGTTCGCGGGGTGCCCAGCAGGCCTTCATAGCCGCCGTTGGCCGCGCTCCAGAGGGTGGTGTAGTAAGTCTTGTCGAAGGCGTTCTTCAGCCACAGCGAGACGTCCCACTGGCCCTGGCCTAGGTCGCCACGCAGGCCGGTGGACAGGTTGACCACGGCATAGCTGGGGATCTGCGCGAAGTCCGAATCCTCGACCGTACCCACCGCCTTGGAACGGAACGCGTAGCTGGCGGTGACGTAAGGCTGCAGGCCGTTGTCCAGGTCCCACTGGTATTGGCCATTGGCGTTGGCGATCCATTTCGACGCGCCGACCACTTGATGGCCGCTCAAGTCGCAGGCCGCGGGTGCACCCGGTTGCAAGGCGACTTCCGGCGCGCACGGGGCGTCTTTGTAGGACAGGTACCGAACGTCGTTGTAGGAGCCATTGAGGTTCAGGGTCAGACCGCGCACCGGGATCAGGGTGCTTTCCAGCTCCACCCCGCGTGAGCGCACGGAGCCGGCGTTGGTCAGGTATTGCACGCGGTTGGCGTCGTCGTAGGCGTTGGTCTGGTAGCCGTGCACCTCAGTCCAGAACAGGTTGGCGTTGAGCTGCAGACGGCGGTCCCAAAGGGTGCTCTTCAAGCCCAGCTCGGCGTTATTGGCGCGCTCGGTGCCGATCAGCAGCGAGTCGGCACCCGCCACCGGCGCCGTGCCCACCGCCAGGTTGACGCCACCGGACTTCTCGCCGTGGGACAAAGTGGCATAGCCGAGCAGGTCATCGGTGAAGCGATAACTCAGGTTGAGCAAGCCCGAAGGGCTGGTGCTGTACTGGTTGAGGTCGCCGGAATCATAGGCGCCAACCCGGCCCTGGCGCGCGGTTGCCGCAGCGCCTGCAACCGCTGCACCACCCACCGGCGCGGCGCGATCGACCCAGGCGCTTTTCTCTTCATAGGTGCCGCGCACCCCGGCGGTGAAGTCCAGACGCTCGGTGAGGTGCCAGGTGCCCTGGGCGAACAGGGCGAAGCTGTCGGTCTCGATATGCCCCTTGCCGACACTGCTGACGTTGGCCAATGCGCCGGCCGGCGTGCCGTTCCAGATATCGGCCTGCGGACCGTAATGAACGAAGGATTTGTTATCCAGATCCGAGCCGAAGTAGTAGGCACCGATTACATAGTCAAAGAAGCCGCCAGTGGGCGAGGCCAGGCGAAATTCCTGCGAGTACTGTTTATCGCGCACCGAGACCCCGGCGTTGTAGGCCGCCGGTACGTTAAGGCCATCGTCGTTGCGCGGGGTGAAGTCCCACCAGCGGTAGGAGCTCACCGAGGTCAGGGTGAAGTCGTTGGCCAGGGTCCAGTTGGCTTCCAGCGAAGTACCGCCCTGGAACACCGTGACCTGCTGATCGTCATCGAGATTGACCTTGCGCTTGCTGCCATCGACCAGCGTCGCCCCGGCCGCCTGGGCCCGCGCTTCATAGCGGTTGACGCCATTGATGGTCGGCCCGGTGCTGTACAGCAGGCGGGTGCCGGCGCTGGAATCCTCTTCGTTGTAGTCGCCGATCCAGCGCAGGTTGAACTGCTCGTTGGGCTTGTACAAAAGTTGGCCGCGAAAGCCCTGGCGCGAACCGCCGTTGAGGGTGTGGCCGTCGAACTCGTTCTTGATGTCGCCGTCGTTGCGCGTGCGGTAGGCCGAAATGCGCCCGGCCAGGGTCTCGCTCAAGGGCCCGGACAAGGTGCCCTTGGTCTGGAAGTAGCCATCCTCGCCCACCGAGGTTTCGATGCTGCGCTCGGGGGTGAAGCTTGGCGCGCGAGTGCTGATGTTGATCACCCCGGCGGTGGTGTTCTTGCCGAACAGCGTGCCTTGCGGGCCACGCAGCACTTCCAGTTGCTCGATGTCCATGAGGTCGAACACCGCCATGCCCGGGCGGCCGAGGTAGACGTTGTCCAGGTACAGGCCAACGCTGCCTTCCAGGCCATCACTGGCCGGGTTGTTGCCAAGACCGCGAATCGACACGCTGGACTGGCGCGCATGCATGTAAGCGACGTTGACGCTGGGCACCAGTTGCTGCAGGTCCTGGATGCGATAGACCCGCTGGCTTTCCAGGGCCTGGCCGTCGAGCACGCTGATCGGCGTCGGCACGCTCTGCGCGCTCTCTTCGCGGCGCCGGGCGGTGACAGTGACGGTCTTGAGCTGACTGTCGCTGGCCTTGACCTCAGGCTTTACCGATTCTGCGGCCTGGGCCGGCAACCAGTGGGCGCTACCAGCCAGCAGCAAGGCCAGGGGCAGGCGCTGGAGCCGCCGTGAAGACAAGGGTGCAGCGCGAAGGGTCGGGCTCATGGGCGGCTCCTGGCAAAGGAATTTATATTCCTTTCAGTTATTTATTTATGATTGGACATACATTTACTGCATAAGAGATTGCCTTTATAAGGAGTGCACCAGAGGCAGAGCAAATGCATTTGCCCGATACTTTTTATGTGAAAAATGCATATAGACCTGCGCCAACTCCGCCACCTGATCGCCCTCGCCGAGCACCGCAGCTTCGTCGCCGCGGCGACCGCGGTGAACCTCTCGCAATCGGCCTTCAGCCGTAGCATCCAGGCCCTGGAGCACAGTGCCGGCTGCCAGTTGGTGGACCGCTCGCACAAGGAATTGCCGCCGACCAAGCAAGGCCTGGTGGTGCTCGAACACGCGCGGCGGCTGATCAGCGGCGCGCGCCAGCTGAGCAACGAGATCAGCCAGTTCAATGGTCTGGAGGCAGGCGAGCTGCGTTTCGGCTGCGGTCCCGCGCCCGCAGCGGGCTTGGTACCACGGGCGATTGGCGGGTTCATCGGCCGCTACCCCAAGGCACGAGTGCAGTTTCAGGTCGATGACTGGCAAAGCCTGAACAAGCGCCTGCTGGCCGAGGAGTTCGAGTTCTTCGTCGCCGACACCCGTAACTTCGAAGCCGATCCGCAGTACCAGACCCTGCGCCTGCGCCCACGGCGCTGGCACTTCTGCTGCCGTGCCGGGCATCCGCTGGCGGCGCTGCCCAGCGTCAGCGCCGAGCAGCTGTTGCAGTACCCCTTGGCCGTCACCTTGCGCCCGCCAAACCTGCGCAAGGTGATCGCCGACCTGAGCGGCCGCCCGGATTTCGTCGCCAATGTCGAATGCGAAAACAGCTACAGCCTGCTCGGTGTAGTGCTCAACTCCGATGCCATCGGCATCTGCGGCTCGTACAGCGATGCCCTGCACAATGCCGCCGGCAAGCTGCTGCGGCTGAGCATCGACGGGCTGGCTGACGACTGCGAAGAGCTCTACACCCGCTATGGCATCGTCAGCCAGGCGCGCCTGCGCCTGTCGCCGCTGGCCGAGGCGATGATCGAGCAGATCATCCTCACCGACCAGGCCGACCGTGCCCTGGATGCCTGCAACCTGGAGCAGCTGGCGATCTGAGCCATTGCGCGGCATGCATCGCCAGCATTCGCCAAATGCGCTTGTGATGCGCGCCCCGGGCGGCGAAAACAGTCACCTGAAATTCGCTCAGGTGACTGCCATGCCCCACCCCACTGCCGTGCGCAACGTGCTGTACATCATGTGCGACCAACTGCGTCGCGATTACCTCTCGTGCTACGGCCACCGCCACCTGCACACACCGAACATCGACCGCCTGGCCGCCGCCGGGGTGCGCTTCAGCCGCGCCTATACCCAAGGCACCATCTGCGGCCCGTCGAGGATGTCGGCCTACACCGGACGTTACGTCAGCAGCCATCAGGTGGCCTGGAACGGCGTGCCGCTGCCGCTGGATGAACTGACCCTCGGTGACTACCTGCGGCCCGCCGGAGTTCGCACCGCGCTGGTGGGCAAGACCCACGCCACGCCGAACCAGGAAGCCTTGCAACAACTGGCCATCGACCCGCTCGGGAGCATGGCCGAACAACTCAACGAGGTGGGTTTCGAGCCCGTTGCCCGTCACGACGGGATCTTCCCCGACGATCCGCTGTTCGCCGACAAACGCGAAAGCGCGCCCTACACCCGCTACCTGCGCGACCACGGCTTTGCCGGCGACAACCCCTGGCACAGCTGGGCCAATGCCGCCGAAGGCGACGACGGTGAAGTCCTCAGCGGCTGGCACATGCGCAACGCCGACCTGCCCACGCGCCTGCCCGAGCAGCATTCGGAGACGGTCTACACCACCGACCGCGCCATCGACTTCATCCAGGCCCAGGGCGAGCAGCCCTGGTGCCTGCACCTGTCGTACATCAAGCCGCACTGGCCCTACATCGCCCCCGCGCCGTACCACGCGTTGTACCGCGCCAGCCAGGTGCAGGCAGCCATACCCGTTCGGCAAGACAACAATCACCCGGTGTATGCCGCGTTCCGCCAGCACCAGGAAAGCCTCAACTTCTCTCGCGAAGAAGTACGCCTGAAAGTGATCCCCACCTACATGGGCCTGATCAAACAGATCGACGACCAGCTCGGGCGCCTGCTCGATGTGTTGCAAAGCAATGGGCGCTGGGATGACACGCTGATCGTGTTCACCAGCGATCACGGCGATTTCCTCGGCGACCACGGCCTGGGCGAAAAGGAGTTTCTCCTCGAGCCGGCGGTGGGTGTGCCACTGATCGTGCGTGATCCGCGCGCGGCGGCCGATGTCAGCCGGGGCACGGTGGATGAGCGCTTGGTGGAAACCATCGATGCGCTGCCGACCTTTCTCGACGCGCTGGGGCTGCCGAGTGCCGAGCATCGGCTGGAGGGGCGCTCGTTGATCCCTTTGTTGCATGGCACGGCCAGCGACTGGCGTCACTACGCCATCGCCGAGTACGACTATGCCTTCCAGGCCCCGGCCCGTGAGCGCCTGGGCCAGCCAATCGACCGTTGCCGGATGACCATGGTGCGCAGCGAGCGCTGGAAGTACCTGGCCTATGACGGCTTTCGCGCGCAACTGTTCGACCTGCTCAATGACCCGCAGGAGTTGCACGACCTAGGCGCGGATCCGGCCTATGCGGATGTGCGCGAGACGCACCAGGGCTACTTGTTCGAATGGCTGAGGGGCTTGAAGCGGCGGACCACCATCAGCCATGCCGAAATCGAGCGGCGTGGGCAGTGGTTTCGTTATGGCGAGCCGCGGGAGGATAGCGTGGTGAAGATTGGGGTGTGGTGAAGCCATCGCGGGGCAAGCCCGCTCCCACAGGAGATCAAATTGTGGGAGCGGGCTTGCCCCGCGATGAGGCCTTCAGATGTTGGCCACTTTCTGCCAGACCTTGGGCTTGAAGAACAAGGTCTCGCCCCGTGCCAGCCCGCTCAGGCTGTCATGGTCCTTGACCACCTCGGCCTCGATCAGCTCGCTCTGCCCTTCGACCTTCAAGGTCACCCGGGTAGTTGCCCCCAGCGGGCGGATATCACGCACTTCGGCCGGGTGGTGGCCCTCGATCTCGTGACGCGACAGCGACACTTCATGAGGGCGGAACAGCACATGGTGGCCTTCACTCAGGTGCAGGCGGTTGGAGTCGCCGAGGAAGTGATAAACAAAATCACTGGCCGGGTTCTCATAGACCTCGCCCGGCGAGCCGATCTGCTCGATCACGCCCTTGTTCATCACCACGATACGGTCGGCGACTTCCATGGCTTCTTCCTGGTCATGGGTGACGAACACCGAGGTCAGGTTGATGTCCTCGTGCAGGCGTGCCAGCCAGCGGCGCAGCTCTTTGCGCACCTTGGCGTCCAGCGCCCCGAACGGCTCGTCGAGCAGCAGCACCTTGGGCTCCACCGCCAGGGCGCGGGCCAGGGCAATACGCTGGCGCTGGCCGCCCGACAACTGTTCCGGGTAACGGTCGCTGAGCCAGTCGAGCTGGACCATATTCAGCAGCTCGTGGACCTTTTCGGCAATCTTGCTCTCGCTCGGGCGCTCGCCCTTGGGCTTCATGCGCAAGCCGAAGGCGACGTTGTCGAACACGCTCATGTGGCGGAACAGCGCATAGTGCTGGAACACGAAACCGACGTTGCGATCACGCACGTCGTGGCCGGAGACGTCTTCGCCGTGAAAGACGATGCTGCCCTGGTCAGGGGTTTCCAGCCCCGCGATGATCCGCAGCAGGGTGGTCTTGCCGCAGCCGGACGGGCCGAGCAAGGCCACCAGCTCGCCGCTGTGGATATCCAGGTTGATGCTGTCCAGAGCCTGGAAAGCGTTGAAGCGCTTGCTGACGTTACGAACTTCGATCGACATGAATTATTCCTCCGCCGCGTTATGGCGCAGACGGTTAATACGGGACTCGCTCCACTGCTTGAGCAGCAGGATGAAGAGCGCCAGGATCAGCAACAGGCTGGCGACGCTGAAGGCCGCAACGTGGTTGTATTCGTTGTAGAGGATCTCGACGTGCAGCGGCAAGGTGTTGGTCACCCCGCGAATATGCCCGGACACCACCGACACCGCACCGAACTCACCCATCGCCCGCGCGGTACACAGCACCACGCCGTAGATCAGACCCCATTTGATGTTGGGCAGGGTCACGTGCCAGAACATCTGCCAACCGTTGGCACCGAGCAGGCGCGCAGCCTCCTCTTCCTGGGTGCCCTGCTCCTGCATCAGCGGGATCAGTTCACGGGCCACGAACGGCACGGTGACGAAGATGGTCGCCAGGACGATGCCCGGCAAGGCGAAGACAATCTGGATGTCGTGATCCTGCAGCCACGGCCCGAACAGGCCCTGGGCGCCGAACATCAGCACGTAGACCAGACCTGCGATCACCGGCGACACCGAGAACGGCAGGTCGATGAGCGTGACCAGGATGCTCTTGCCACGGAAGTTGTACTTGCTCACGCACCAGGCGGCGCTGACGCCGAACACCAGGTTCAGCGGCACCGAGATGGCCACGGCGATCAGGGTCAGCTTCAGCGCCGACAAGGCGTCGGGCTCGAAGATCGCCTCGAAGAACGTCCCCAGGCCCATTTTCAGGCCCTGGGACACCACGATCACCAGCGGCAGCAGCAGGAACAGGGCGAAAATCAACCAGCCAAGGCTGATCAGGATACGCCGTGAAGTGGCGCTGCCACGGCGGGCGGCATTGGCCGAAGCGGCCGCGCCAATAGAATTCGCAGACATGGACGTAGCCTCCTTCAAGGGGTTTCGATGCGCCGCTGCAGCAAGTTGATCAGCAGCAACAGGATGAAGGAAACCACCAGCATCAACACGCCGATAGCGGTGGCGCCGGTGTAGTCGTACTGGTCGAGCTTGACCATGATCAGCAGCGGCAGGATCTCGGTCTTCATCGGCATGTTGCCGGCGATGAAGATCACCGAGCCGTACTCGCCAACGCCACGGGCAAAGGCCAGGGCAAAACCCGTCAGCCAGGCCGGCAACAGCGCTGGCGCCAGTACGTAGCGAAACACCTGCAGCGGCTTGGCGCCCAGGCAGGCGGCAGCTTCTTCGACTTCACGGGGAATGTCGGCCAGCACCGGCTGCACCGTACGCACCACGAACGGCAAGGTCACGAAGGTCAGCGCCAGGGTGATACCCAGCGGGGTGTAGGCGATCTTGAAGCCCAGGTCGGTGGCAAACTGGCCGACCAGGCCGGCCGGTGCGTACAGCGCGGTCAGCGCGATACCGGCAACGGCCGTGGGCAGGGCGAACGGCAGGTCGATCATCGCATCGATGATCTTGCGTCCGGGGAAGGTATAGCGCACCAGCACCCAGGCCAGCAGGGTGCCGATGATGCCGTTGATGATGGCCGCGTAGAGGGCAGTGCCGAAGCTCAGCTTGAGCGCCGCGAGCACCCGCGGTGCACTGACGATGGCCCAGAACTGCTCCCAGGTGAGCTGGGCGGCATGTATGAACATGGCGGCCAGCGGTATCAGCACAATCAGGCTGAGGTACACCAAGGTGTAGCCCAGCGTCAGCCCGAAGCCGGGTATGACGGGGGAAATACGACGTGACATAAAGGTCCCTGGTTGAACGCACGAAGCCCGGGACGAATCCCGGGCCCATGCTGGCTACTGAACGGCGATTATCCTGACGGGCATTGCATCACTGCGCCGTGTAGATCTGGTCGAACACGCCACCATCGTTGAAGAACTTGGGTTGGGCAGTCTTCCAGCCACCGAAGTCTTTGTCGATAGTCACCAGGTCCAGTTTCGGGAACTGCTTGGCGTATTCGGCAGCGACTTTCGGATCACGCGGGCGGTAGAAGTTCTCGGCGGCAATTTTCTGCCCGGCCGGGCTGTACAGGTGCTTGAGGTATTCCTCGGCGATCTGTTCGTTGCCCTTCTTCTGCGCATTCTTGTCGACCACCGCCACGGGCGGCTCGGCGAGGATCGACAGCGACGGCACGACGATGTCGAACTTGTCGGCGCCACCGTCTTCCTTGAGGGCCAGGAAGGCTTCGTTTTCCCAGGCCAGCAACACGTCACCCTGACCGTTGTTGACGAAGGTGATGGTCGAGCCACGGGCGCCGGTGTCCAGTACCGGTACGTGCTTGAACAGCTCCTTGACGTATTCCTGGGCCTTGGCCTCGCTGCCGCCGGCTTTCAGGCCGTAGGCCCAGGCGGCGAGGAAGTTCCAGCGGGCGCCGCCGGAGGTTTTCGGGTTCGGGGTGATGACCGAGACGTCTTTCTTGATCAGGTCGCCCCAGTCCTTGATACCTTTCGGGTTGCCCTTGCGCACCAGGAACACGATGGTCGAGGTGTAGGGGGTGCTGGCGTCCGGCAGGCGGGTCTGCCAGTTGTCCGGCAGGGTCTTGCCGAGCTTGGCCACTTCGTCGATGTCGCCCGCCAGGGCCAGGGTCACCACGTCGGCGCGCAGGCCGTCGATCACCGCGCGGGCCTGCTTGCCCGAACCACCGTGGGACTGCTGGATCTTCACCTTGTCGTCCGGGTGAGCCTGCTGCCAGTGCTTGACGAACTCGGCGTTGTACTGCTGATACAACTCGCGGGTCGGATCATAGGACACGTTCAGCAGTTCGTAGTCCTTGGCGATTGCGGAACCGGCAAAAACGGCGCTGGCGAGGGCGGCCAGGGCATAACGGCGGATGGACATGGTGAAGCTCCCGATTGGCGTATTTTTCTAATTAGGTGGCGCGATAATCAGCTGGGCTTGTTGCCGGGGTTCTGCAGGCGGAACTTTTCCTTGCGTTCGATCTGCACGACCTGGGCGTTGTGCACGGTGATTTCCACCGCGCCAAACCGCAGGTCGCGCAGGGCGCTCTGGATTTCGCGCAGAATGGTGGCTTCGTCCTGACCGTCAACGCTACGCAGAGATGCGCTCATGCTCGTGCTCCTGTGATATGGGTGCCGTGCAGTGCGTGAAGGGGAGCGACTGCGCCTGGCTTGAGGGCAATCTTAGGGGGGCGCGAATATTCTTAAAAATACTATTTAAGAATTTTTATATAACTGAAATAGAGTTTCGCGGGGCAAGTCGGATCGCCGCCCCGCGATAGGGCCCTCAGGCCCAGCGCAATTGCTGCGCCGGCACCGGCCGCCCGAACCAGTAGCCCTGGCCCAGCTGACACTGTTGCTCCAGCAGAAAGCGCGCCTGCTCGGCTTGCTCGATGCCCTCGGCATGCACCAGCATGCCCATGCTCCGGGCCAGGGCGATGATCACCCGCACGATCGCCACATCGTCTTCATCACAGGGCAAGCCGGCGACAAAACCCTGGTCGATCTTGAGCTTTTGCACCGGCAGGCGCTTGAGCCGCAGCAACGACGAATAGCCGGTGCCAAAGTCATCGATGGCCAGTCGCAAGCCCAGCTCACGCAGGCGATGCAGTTGTTCAAGGGCCACCTCAGGGTCTTCCATCACCGCGCTTTCGGTAACTTCCAGCTCCAGTACGGCCGGGTCCAGCGCCGTGTCGTGGAGCACCTGGGCGACCTGCTGGTAAAGGTCACGATGGCCAAACAGCCGGCTGGAAATGTTCACCGCAACAAACTCCAGCGCCCGCCCCTCGGCCTGCCATTGCACCATCTGCAGGCAGGCCTGACGCAGCACCCAGGTGTCGATATCGGCGATCAGCCCGGTGCGCTCGGCAATCGGGATGAACTCCCCGGGCGGCACCAGCCCGCGCTGCGGATGCTGCCAGCGCACCAGCGCCTCGACGCCGATCATCTTGCCGCTGAACAGGTCATGCACGGGCTGGTAATACACCCTGAGTTCTTCCTGCTCCAATGCCCGACGCAGCTCGCCGGCGGTCTCGACCCGCTGCTGGGCATGGGCGGTCAGCTCTTCGGTGTACAGCGCATAGCCCGCGCGGCCGTTGCTCTTGGCCTTGAACAGCGCAGAATCGGCATTGCGCAACAATTGCTCGGCGCTCAGGGCGTCGCTGGGGAACAGGCTGATGCCGATGCTGACGCTGATGAACAGGCGCTGGCCATCGACCTCGAACGGCGCTTTCATGCCGTCGATGATGCTCTGCGCCAAAGCGGCGGCCTGGCCCACCTGCGGGCAGTTCTCGGCCAGTACGGCAAATTCGTCACCACCCAGGCGGGCCAGGGTCACGCCGTTGCCCAGCAGCGCCTTCAAGCGCTCACCGACAGCCTTGAGCAACTGGTCGCCGATGTTGTGGCCGAGGCTGTCGTTAATGCTCTGGAAGTGGTCCAGGTCGAGCAACAGCAAGGCGCAGCCGCGCTTGTTGGCCTGGGCCGCCGCCAGTGCCTGCTCGGTGCGGTCGTTGAACAGCAGGCGGTTGGGCAGGTCGGTGAGCGGGTCGTGATGAGCGAGATACGCCAGCTCACGCTCAGAATGCTTGATCGCGCTGATGTCGCTGAACACCGCGACGTAATGACTCAACTCGCCGCTGTCATCGCGGATGGCGCAAATCGTCTGCCACTGCGGATACACCTCGCCGCTTTTGCGCCGGTTCCAGATCTCGCCGCTCCACTCGCCCTTCTCCGCCAGGGTGGCGTAAATCTGCTGGTAGAACGGCGCACCGTGACGGCCGGATTTGAACTTGCTCGGGCGCTGGCCGAGCACTTCGTCCTTGTCGTAGCCGGTGATCTGCATGAACGCCCGGTTCACGTGCACGATCAGGCCATCGCGGTCGGTCACCAATACCCCTTCCAGGGTGCTGTCGAACACCGCGGCAGCCATGCGCAGGCGCTCGCGGTCCTCGCGGCGCAAGCGCACACCGACGCCGATGAAATTGAGCAGGCGGGCGCGCGAGACAAAAATCAGCAAGGCGCTACACAACACCCAGAAATGCGCGCTGATCAGCTGCCAGCGGGCGATATGCTCCGGCGCATCGAAAAGACTGTTCAATAACTGATCAGACAGCGCCAGCCACAGTACCGATAGCACGAGGTAGAGCGCCGCCATGCGCATGGCGTCTCGAATGGAAGCAGACATAAGGTCCCGGGCAAACCCACAAATATTTGTGGGGATTATAGGGTAGAAACATCCGGTGACCTCCTATCTAAAAGGCCGACTGGTTTTATTTGCTGGCGCAGGGATAATGTTTCCCGCTGTTCCCTATGTTTTTGAGGGCCATTTCGCCTATGTGGTACGAAGGTTTGCTCAACTTGTCAGTGTGGCAATTGCTGGCAGTTACCCTGGTAATGACGCATGTGACCATCGTCAGTGTCACCGTTTACCTGCACCGTTATTCCGCCCACCGCTCGCTGGAACTCAACGCCGGGCTCAAGCACTTTTTCCGTTTCTGGCTGTGGCTGACCACGGCGCAGAACACCCGCGAGTGGACCGCTATCCACCGCAAGCACCACGCCAAATGCGAAACCGTCGACGACCCGCACAGCCCGGTGATCAAGGGCCTGTCCACAGTACTGCGCAAGGGCGCCGAGCTGTACCGCGAAGAGGCACAGAACCCGGAAACCCTGCGTATCTACGGCAAGAACTGCCCGGAAGACTGGATCGAACGCAACCTCTACAGCCGCTACAAGCTCGGCGGCATCGCCCTGATGGCGGTGATCGACCTGCTGCTGTTCGGCACCGCGGGCATCACCATCTGGGCGGTGCAGATGATGTGGATTCCGTTCTGGGCTGCCGGCGTGGTCAATGGCCTGGGCCACGCAGTCGGCTATCGCAACTTCGAATGCCGCGACGCCGCCACCAATCTGGTGCCCTGGGGCATCATCATTGGCGGTGAAGAGCTGCACAACAACCACCACACCTACCCCAATTCGGCCAAGCTCTCGGTCAAGCGCTGGGAGTTCGACATGGGCTGGGCCTGGATCAAGCTGTTCTGCTGGCTGCGCCTGGCCAAGGTGCAGCGCGTCGCGCCTATCGCCCACCGGGTCGAAGGCAAGGGCCAGCTGGACATGGACACCGCCATGGCGATCCTCAACAACCGCTTCCAGATCATGGCCCAGTACCGCAAGCTGGTGATCGCGCCGCTGGTCAAGCAGGAACTGGCGCGGGTCGACGATTCGGTGCGCCACCAGTTCCGCCGTGCCAAGCGCTTGCTGTCGCGGGAAACCAGCCTGCTGGAAGACCGTCACCACCTGCGCATCCAGACCATGCTCGAGCACAGCCAGGCACTCAAGACCATCTACGAGAAACGCCTGGCCCTGCAACAGATCTGGGCACGCACCAGCGCCAACGGCCACGACATGCTCGCCGCCATGAAGGACTGGGTCCACGAAGCCGAGGCCAGCGGCATCCAGTCACTGCGCGACTTTGCCGCCCAGCTCAAGACCTACTCGCTGCGCCCTGCCCTGGCCTGATGCCGTTGATCGGCGCGCCCGCTTAGCGGCGCGCCGACCGGAACTTACCCGCCTAATCTCACTCTGACAGGCATATCGCCCGCGTGGCGGGCCGGGTCGTGGCCGCACGCCCCAGTCGTGAGAATTTCCGCGCAAATGGTCAAGAACAAACCAACTACCCTGGCCTGCAACCCGCCACCTGAAGCCGCCCAAACCCTTCTGGCGCTGATGCATGCCCAAGGCGAAGTCGCACGCCTGAGCGAGCGCGAGCAGTTGTTCAGTTCATTGCTCGACAGCGTCAACGCGGTGCTTTGGGCATTCGACTGGGAAAGCCGCCAGGTGCTCTACGTCAGCCCCGCCTACGAACGCATTTTTGGCCGCCCCGCCGGGCTGCTGTTGGCCGACTTCAATGAGTGGCGCGACAGCATTTACCCCGACGACCTCGACTACGCCGAACGCAGCCTGGCTGAAGTGCTGGTCAAAGGCGCGGTGGAAGACCGCGAGTACCGCATCATCGCCGCCGACGGCCAGGTGCGCTGGATCAGCGACAAGTGCTTCATCAACCAGCAGTCCGATCCGGACCAGCGGGTAATCATTGTCGGCATGGCCGAGGACATCACCGAAAAGAAGCAGCTCGAAGGCGAACTGCAGCGCTTGGCCACCACCGACGTGCTGACCCAGAGCAGCAACCGTCGGCACTTTTTCGAGTGTGCCCAGCACGCCTTCGAAACCGCGCGGCTGCAGCAGACGCCATTAGCGTTCCTGCTGCTCGACATCGATGACTTCAAGCAGATCAACGACACCTACGGGCATCAGGAAGGTGACTATGTGCTGCAGCGCATTGCTGATACCGGCAAGGCGGTTTTGCGCCGCGGTGATCAGTTCGGGCGTATTGGTGGTGAAGAGTTTGCGGCAGTGTTCCCGGGTTGCACGCCGGAGATTGCCCAGCAGATTGCCGAACGCCTGCAACGCGAGATTCAGCGCTTGAGCTTCAGCCATGAAGACAAGGTCTTCGGGGTGACGGTGAGTCAGGGGCTGACCGGGATCACCGAGGACGATGAATCGCTGGACAGCCTGTTTGCCCGGGCGGATGCGGCGATGTACCAGGCCAAGCGCCAGGGCAAGAATCAGATTGTAAGAGGCTGAAAAGCATCGCTGGCAAGCCAGCTCCCACAAGGGCCGAGGCATGCAAACCCTGTGGGAGCTGCCTTGCCAGCGATTGGGCCGCACAGCGGCCCCAAAATCTCAAATCTTGCGCAACCTGCCCAGCTCCGCCAGCCCCACCTTGAGCAACCGCGCGGTCTTGCTCTCGGCCAAGCCTTCCAGCCCCTGATCTGCCGGCAAGCGTGCCAGCTGCCCGGCCAGGTTCATCACCAGCGCATCGCGCGAATACACGCCACCGCCCAACTGGTAGATCGCCGCAATCAGCTCACGCAGCTCCAGCGGCAAACGCCAGCGGGTACGCAAGGCTGAACCAAACGCCGCAGCAAACTCGTTGAGCGACAGCTCCACCGAATCCTCATCCAGCTCACCCCCGGCCTGCTGCCATTCCTGCAAGCAACGCACCAGCGCCAGATCGCCCAGGCAATGCAGCAAGCCGGCGCAATAGCAGCGTTCCTGGTCGAGCTCGAGCATGCGCGCCAGGGTGCGCGCGTATTCGGCGGTGTGCAGCGACAAGTTCCAGAAATGCTCGGCATGGCGCGACAGGATTGGATCGCTGAGCTTGGCGCTACGCTTGAGCGCGAGCCCGAGGATCAGGTTCATGCTCTGGGTTGTACCCAGCTTGTTCAGCGCCTGCATCAGACTCTGCACCGCGCCATCACGATGCAGTGCAGCGCTGTTGGCAGCGGCGATGAGCACGGCTGTGACCTGTGGATCGTTGCGGATCTCGGCTTCCAGCACCTTGAGGTCCAGCCCCTGGGGTTGCAGGCTGCGCTTGATCGCCAGCTTCACGTCGGCAAACAGCGGGCCGCCATCGGAGGTGGCGCGGCGCCCCTCGAGGAAGCGCGGCAAGGTTGAGCCTGGCTGCAACGGCGGCACCGGGCAAGCCACCTCCTCCCCGGCGCTGAGCAACAGGTCTTCCAGGCGCTGACGCAGGGAGTCCATGTTCAACGGCTTGCTCAGGTAGGCGGTCGGCGCGAACGGCAGCGCCTCGCGCACACTGGCGGCGTCACTGCGGTTGCTCATGAGAATGAACGGCAGCGCCGGCTGACGGCCCTTGGCCCGCACGTTGCGCAGCAAGTCGAGGCCATCGCCGCCGGGCAGCTCACGCGCGGCGATGATCAGATCGGGCTTGCTGGCCAGCGCCGCCAGGGCTTGCGAGCCGTCGGCACACACCTGCAAACGCGCATCGCAGCGCACGCTGAGGAGCATCTGGCTCAGCATGTCCCGTACCCAGGGGTCGCCTTCGGCAATCAGCACGCACGGTGCCTGGGCGGGCTCTACAACGCTCATACACAACTCTCCCGATATTCCGCTACACGCAATCCAGTGCACCTTCCTGGGTGTCTACTTACAGGCAACCTTAGCCCCCTGGCCTTCCTTTGGGCGAAAAAAAACCCGCCGAAGCGGGTTTTCTTCTAATGCGTCACAGTTTACGCGAGTTCTGCGAAGCACTCTTCGATGATTGCCAGACCTTGGTCCAGTTGCTCATCAGGCGAGGTCAGCGGAACCAGGATACGCAGGACGTTGCCGTAAGTGCCGCACGACAGCAGGATCAGGCCCTTGTCACGCGCCTTGGCCACAACCGAGGCTACAGCGGCAGCGTTCGGGGTGTGGGAACCGGCTTTGTCGAACACTTCGATAGCGATCATCGAACCCAGGGCACGCACGTCACCGATGATCGGGTGCTTGTCCTGGATCTTGCGCAGGCCGGCGACCAGACGCTCGCCAACGGCCTTGCTGCGGTCCAGCAGTTTTTCTTCTTCGAACACTTCCATCACGGCCAGGGCCGCGGCGCAAGCGATCGGGCTACCGGCGTAGGTGCCGCCCAGGCCGCCTGGCGCGATGGCGTCCATGTACTCGGCCTTGCCGCAGACACCGGCCAGCGGGAAGCCGCCAGCGATGGATTTGGCGAAGGTGGTCAGGTCTGGAGCAACGCCCATCTGCTCCATCGCAAAGAAGGTACCGGTACGGCCAGCGCCGGTCTGTACTTCGTCAGCGATCAGCAGAATGCCGTGCTGGTCGCACAGGGCACGCAGGCGCTTCATGAACTCTTTCGGCGCGACGTAGAAACCACCTTCACCCTGAACTGGCTCGAGGATGATGGCAGCGATGTCACGGGCTTCGGCGTCGTTCTTGAAGATGCGTTCGATGGAAGCGATCGAGTCGTCGATGCTCACACCGTGCAGCTCGTTCGGGTAGATGGCGCGGAAGATGCCGCCTGGCATCAGGCCCATGCCGGCCGAGTAAGGCACGACTTTACCGGTCAGGCCCAGGGTCATCATGGTACGGCCGTGGTAAGCGCCGGTGAAAGCGATCACGCCGGCACGGCCGGTGGCGGCACGGGCGATCTTGATGGCGTTTTCAACCGCTTCGGAACCGGTGGTGACCAGCAGGGTTTTCTTGGCGAAGTCGCCTGGCACCTTGGCGTTGATCTTTTCGCACAGCTCGACGTAAGGCTCGTAAGCCAGCACCTGGAAGCAGGTGTGGGTCAGTTTGTGCAGCTGGGCTTCAACGGCAGCGATGATCTTCGGGTGCACGTGACCGGTGTTCAGTACCGCGATACCGCCGGCGAAGTCGATGAACTCGCGGCCTTCGACGTCAGTGACGGTGGCGTTTTTTGCCGACTCGGCGAAGATCGGGTGGATCTGGCCAACACCGCGTGGAACAGCGGCGACACGACGTTGCATCAAAGATTCGTTGGTCTTGCTCATAATGTCCTCAATTCGCCACACACAAGGTGGCGCGATTCAAGTCGGAGTGGCCGGTATTCAACTGCAGGCAGCATGCGTTGATCGACTGCTGCAGGGGCCCAGGCCACTGGGTGTACGGTGTAAAAAGGCCAGCGAGACGTCGCTCTCGCGCCCCGCTGGCAGAGGTAAAGCCTTACGCTGCGATCAGACGCTGATGCACAGGTATTTGATTTCCAGGTAGTCCTCGATGCCGTACTTGGAGCCTTCGCGGCCCAGGCCCGAGGCCTTGATACCGCCGAACGGCGAGACTTCGTTGGAGATCAGACCGGTGTTGATACCGACCATGCCGTACTCCAGGGCTTCGGCGACACGGAACACACGGCTCATGTCACGGGCATAGAAGTACGAGGCCAGGCCGAACTCGGTGTCGTTGGACATGGCGATGACTTCGGCCTCGTCCTTGAAACGGAACAGTGGCGCCAGCGGGCCGAAGGTTTCTTCCTTGGCCACGGCAGCGTTCTTCGGCACGTCGACCAGAATGGTCGGCTCGAAGAAGTTGCCTTCGATCAGCTTGCCGCCGCTGAGCACTTTGGCGCCCTTGCCGACGGCGTCGTCGATGTGTTCCTGGACCTTGGCCACGGCCTTGCTGTCGATCAGCGGGCCAGTGGTGGTGCCGTCTTCCAGGCCATTGCCGATTTTCAGCTTGGCCACAGCGGCCTTGAGCTTCTCGGCGAAGGCATCGTAGACGCCGTCCTGAACGTAGATACGGTTGGCGCAAACGCAGGTCTGGCCGTTGTTGCGGTACTTGGAGATGATCGCGCCTTCGACGGCCTTATCCAGGTCTGCGTCGTCGAACACGATGAACGGCGCGTTGCCGCCCAGCTCCAGGGAAACTTTCTTGATGTCCTTGGCGCATTCGGCCATCAGCTGGCGACCGATTTCGGTGGAGCCGGTGAACGACAGCTTGCGCACGATCGGGTTGCCGGTCAGCTCGCTGCCGATGTCGCCGGCGCTGCCGGTCACCACGCTGAGCACGCCAGCCGGGATACCGGCACGGGTGGCCAGCTCAACCAGGGCCAGGGCCGAGTACGGGGTTTGCGAAGCAGGCTTGAGCACCATGGTGCAGCCAGCGGCCAGGGCCGGGCCGGCTTTACGGGTGATCATCGCCGCCGGGAAGTTCCACGGGGTAATGGCCGCGGTCACGCCGATCGGCTGCTTGATCACGATCAGGCGCTTGTCTGGCTGGTGACCCGGGATGGTGTCGCCGTAGACGCGCTTGGCTTCTTCAGCGAACCACTCGATAAAGGAAGCGGCGTAGACGATCTCGCCCTTGGCTTCGGCCAGTGGCTTGCCCTGCTCGGTGGTCATCAGGCGGGCCAGGTCGTCCTGGTGCTCGATCATCAGCTCGAACCAGCGACGCAGCTTGCCAGCACGTTCTTTGGCGGTCAGCGCGCGCCAGGCCGGCAGCGCCTTGTCGGCGGCCTCGATGGCACGGCGGGTTTCAGCGGCGCCCATCTTCGGCACAGTGCCGATGATCTCGCCCGTTGCCGGGTTGTTGACCTTGATCGTCTGGCCGTTGTCCGCGTCCAGCCACTCTCCATTGATGAAGGCTTGCTGGCGGAACAACTGGGCGTCTTTAAGCTGCATGTCGGGCTTCCTTAACTGCACCGTGCAGGCACGGCGCGAATTATTGATTGTAGAAAAAGGAGAGCGTTTGAAATCTCAAACGAATCCTAGGATCAACGAGGAGAAAGGACAATAGGGTGTTCGAAAAAAAGAACAAAAAGCGCTGTGCGGCTGATTTTTTCGGATCAACGTCACTTATAGCCCCTTGAATGTGCGAAATCGACCACAGTCATTCTGACGATGGACGCCGCCAGCCTAGATGGGTATCATGGCGCCCGCGTTGCACTCGTAGCTCAGCTGGATAGAGTACTGCCCTCCGAAGGCAGGGGTCGTGGGTTCGAATCCCGCCGAGTGCGCCATATCGATGAAGGCTCAGGTGAATACCTGGGCCTTTTTTGTTTTCCGGGCCGGCTGCCCCCCTCCTGTGGGAGCGGGCTTACCCCGCGACGCAATGGGCCAGCCCGGCTGGGACACATCTCTTATCTTATTCGGACATCAATACAGCACTGAAGCGTTCTTGAATGCGCTGACTGTAGGCATTGATCATCTTGCTTTGAATGGGCATAAGTTCATGAGCAAGCAATGGTGTTTTCCTCACCATGTCCTGCATGACCTCTGTCGAATAAAATTTGTTGAGTGCTTGAATTTGCCCAACAGTGAAGTGACGTTGATAGACAGGTAACACTTCCTGAAATACATCTTCGAACTTCAAACCCTCCTGCGCGACCAGGTCAAAATAAGCATTAATGCTCTTGGCCTCTTCCGGATGCGCAAGCAACAGCTCGAGCCTGGCACGCTTGGCAAGCTCCCGCTGCGTTGACTCGACGAGCTTGCGAAAGCCCACGACCTCGATGTAGTAGCGCAGCTCCGTTTCAAAATCGCCAGTCGGTCGATAGCCGGAGTAAGCTGCCTTGACCACACCTTCGGTGGCAAAAATCTTATCCCAGTTGGACAATAGCGCGGTTGCCATCCCCCCCAGCAAGCCGATAACAGCGATGGTAATCTTAGGATTCTTGGCACTGATTTTTTTAACGCGCGACACGCTCATGGATTACGTTTCATCATCAACAGGGAAAGTGCTGCAATTTTGCTTTTCCACTTCAGTAGAAATCAAACTTGATTGAACGTGCGTTAACCACCTCGATGATCGACAGCATTGTGAAAGTCAGCACCGCTCATCCATTACCCTCAAGGGGTGGACATTTCTGCCGAAAACCTCTCCAGATACCTGATAATCAGGCCAGCATCGGACCGTTGCACCATGAAATTATCGATCATGCAGCCCTACTTCCTGCCCTATGTCGGCTATTTCCAGCTGATTGCGGCAACGGATGTGTTCGTGGTCTACGACAACATCAAGTACACCAAGAAGGGCTGGATCAATCGTAACCGTTTGCTGCAGAACGGCAGCGACGCGACGTTTTCGTTGGCGCTGAAAAAAGACTCCGATGCCCTCGACGTGGTCCAGCGTGAACTCAGCGCCGAGTTTGACCGCAGCAAGCTGCTCAACCAGTTCAAGGGCGCCTACAGTCGGGCGCCGTATTTCACACAGGTCTGGCCATTGCTGCAGCGCATCGTCAGTTGCGAAGAACAGAACCTGTTCCGCTACATTTATAACGCCATCGTCGAAATATGCGCGTATCTGGAGCTGGGCACGCAGATCCGGGTGTCATCGCAGATCGACATCAATCACCAATTGAAAGGCCAGGACAAAGTCCTGGCCTTGTGCGAGGCGCTGGGCGCAGAGACTTACATCAATGCCATCGGCGGCACCGAGCTGTACGATCGCCAGGCGTTTCGCGCTCAAGGCACCGAGCTGCGCTTCATCCGCTCACATCCCCTGGAATACCCGCAGTTCGGCGCGCCCTTCGTGCCCTGGCTTTCCATGGTGGATGTGATGATGTTCAATGCGCCAGAGCAGGTCCGCACCATCGTCAATGCTCGCTATGAACTGCTTTGAGGGGACAAGATGAGCAATACGCTGGATAAACACGTGGCCGCCTACCAGGGTGACAATCTGTACGATTTCGATAACGAAATTCTCCTGACCTGGTATCCGCAGCGCGTCCTACACCACGCTGGTGCTGCCCGCTCATTACTTGAGCTGGGTCTGGGCCACGGCTATACCACGGATATCTTCTCGCGCCGTTTCGAGCACCACGTGGTGCTGGAAGGTTCGCCCGCAGTCATCGACAACTTTCGCGACAAACACCCGGACTGCCGGGCTCAAATCGTCGAGACCTGGTTCGAGAAGTTCAGCACCGACGAGCGCTTTGACGTAATCGTGATGGGCTTCATCCTTGAGCACGTGGACGATCCACTGGTGATTCTGCGACGCTTCCGAGAGTTTCTCGCGCCTGGCGGGCGGATGTTCATCGCCGTACCCAACGCTGAAGTGCTCAACCGCAGACTGGGCCAATTGGCTGGGCTGCTTGACGACGTGACTACCTTGTCCGAAAACGATCACTTGCTAGGACATCAGCGCTTTTACACCGTTGCAACACTCAAGGACGACGTCGCCCAGGCCGGTTGCACCGTTGATCGCCTGGAAGGGATCTACCTTAAGCCGTTCACCACCCGGCAGATCCTTTCCCTGCAATTGGATCGCCAGGTGATCGAAGGCCTGTGTACCGTCGGCATCGACTACCCGGAACTGAGCTGCGGCCTGTTCGCCGAGATTACCGCCCGATGAAGATTCTGCTCGCGGGCGGACAATCATCCCTCGCACAGGCACTGCAGCCCGTGCTGGCTAACGTTGCCGAAGTGCTCACGGCAGGTCGCAATGGCTGCGAGGTAGAACTTGATCTGAGCTGGCCGGCTGAACAATTCTGTCTGCCACCTGGAATTGATGTTGTCATCAACACAGCCGCAAGTTTTGTCGATGGCAGTATCAATGCCCTGCTCGAGGCCGAACAGATAAACGCCTTGGGTACGCTGAAGCTATGCGACGCGGCTCAACGCGGGGGCGTGCAACATTTTGTACAGATTTCCAGTATCAACGCCGAGCTGAACAACCAAAGCGACTATTACGGTATCTATGGCCTCTCCAAACGCCATGCCGATGAGCTCGTGCAGATGTACTGCGCCCGGGCAAAGCTGGCATGCACACTGTTGAGGCCGTCCCAGTTGTACGGTGAGCCTGATAGTTTCAGGCGCCATCAGGCGTTCATCTATGGCACGCTGGATAAAGCCCTGAAAAATGAAGACATAGTTATCTACGGTAGCCACGATGCCCGCAGGAATTACCTGCATGTCGAAGACTTCTGCAAGATTGTCAGCGCAGTTGTTGCAGATCGGGTTGAAGGCTTGTACACCTGCACCCATCCCCAGGATGCCAGTCTCCTTAGCGTGGCCAATTCCCTGGTCCTCGCGGCCAACTCGAACAGCAGGGTAAGCTTCGACGCTAGCAAGAAAGCTATCAGCGATAACGTCTTTCCCTACGACGACACCCTGTACCGCACCATCGGAATATACCCGTCCATCGGCTTGGAAGAAGGTCTTGGGCGACTGGTCGCCAGCAGGATGGGAGAACGATGAAAAGAATTCTGGTTTCCGGCGCCAGCGGTATCGTTGGTTACGGCATTTTGCGCGCACTGCGCCAGGCCAGACAGGACTGTTTTCTGGTCGGCTCGACCATCTACGACGACTCGGTCGCACCCGCATTTTGCGATGTTTTCGAACAGGCCCCGCCGACTTCGGCACCTGAGTACCTGGACTGGTTGCTGGACACCTTGCGCCGTCACCGCATCGACATGCTGATCCCTGGCATCGAGATCGATATGTATCACTGGGTCGACCACGTGCAGCAAATCCGCGGCACCGCTGCCCTGCCGTTGCTCAACGAACCGGCCTTGATCGCTCTGTGCAAGGACAAGTGGGGTTTCTACCAACAGTTGCTGGCGGCTGGCGTGGCCTGCGCCATCGACAGTTCGCTTGAGCAGGACTACGCCACCCTGGTCGCACGCTTCGGTCTGCCATTCCTGCTCAAGCCGCGCCGCGGCTTCGGCTCCAAGGGCATTGTGCGAGTCAGCAGTGAAGCGCAGTTTCTTCAGCATCGTGCCGAAATCGGCCCGATACTGATGGCCCAGCCAATTGTCGGTAACGACGACGAAGAGTTCACTACCTCGGCGTTCTGTGATGGTCGCGGCGGTTACTTCGCCAGCATGACCCTGCGCCGCAAACTGTCGCGCGATGGTTTCACTGACAAGGCCGAAGTGGCCGAGTCGGCCGAGTTCGCTCCGGCCATCGCCGAGCTGTGCCGCCTGTTCCGCCCGCTGGGGCCGACCAACTTCCAGTTCCGCCGCTGCGCCCAAGGGCCAAAGCTTCTGGAGATCAATCCGCGGATTTCTTCGTCCACGTCCATCCGCAGCGCGTTTGGCTACAACGAAAGCGCCATGGCCCTGGACTATTTTCTGGATCAACGCGATCCGGTGCAGCCGGCCATTCGCCGTGGCCGTGCCGTACGCTACACCGACGAGCAGATTTTCTATGAAGACGGCGTTTATCTCTGATATCCACGGCAACTATGAGGCGCTCAAAGCAGTGCTGGCCGAGATCGACCGTCTGGGCGTCACCAGCATTTACTGCGCTGGTGACGTAGTGGGCTATTACGCCCAGATCAACGAATGCTGCCAGGAGCTGCGCGACCGCGAAATTCCCTGCGTGATGGGCAATCACGACTGGTACATGGCCGGCGGAGGCTTCTGTCCGCGCTCGCGCAGTGTCAACGATTGCCTGGCTTACCTGCGCACAGTGATCAAGGCCGAACACCTGGACTGGCTGCGAACTTTCCCGGTGCAGCGCCAGATCGGCGAGGTACGCATGGTCCATGGCGGTTGGGGGGATCCGATCGATGAGTACCTCAAACCCACTGCCGAGTACTTCGAGCAGGTGCAAGGGCGAGTGTTCGTCTCCGGCCACACCCATCACCAGACCGTGAAACACTTCGGCGAGAAGATCTACTGCAACCCGGGCTCGGTGGGCCAGCCACGCGACGGCGACCCGCGTGCGGCCTTTGCTGTTTATGAGGATGGTGACTTCACCCTGCACCGCGTCGAGTACGACATGCAGACAGTGTTCGACCTGATGGAAGCCGCAGGCTTCAACGATTACTACTATGGCGGTCTGAAGACCGGCGCTGCGCGCTTGCGCCGCCTGGCAGACTGAAGCGGGATTGCACATGTTCAAATGGAAAAAACTCGGCAAGGTATTTGATCCCAAGGATTTGACCGAGCCAACCTGGATGCACGAGTTCGCCCAATCGCCGTCTGTGTTGCTGGCTGATACTTACGTGCGGGTGTATTTCTGCTCACGTCCTGCACCTGGTGCGGACGGCCAGTATCTGAGCTACATCTCCTACATTGACCTGGATCGCAGCGACCTGCGCAAGGTCCTGCGAGTGTGTCCGCAGCCAGTGCTGGAACTAGGCAAGTTCGGCAGCTTCGACGAATTCGGCACCTACCCGGTGTCGGTGATTCGCGACGGTGACGAGATTCGCGCTTACTACGCCGGCTGGACACGCTGCGAGTCCGTGCCCTTCAACGCTGCGATCGGCCTTGCCATCAGCCGCGACCATGGTGAAACCTTCCAACGTCCGGGCGACGGTCCGGTTCTGCCCTACACCGCAGAAGAACCATTCCTCCTTGGTAGTCCGCGCATCCGCAGATTCGAGGGCAGCTGGCAGCTTTGGTACGTGGCGGGCAAGGAATGGCGGATGACCGACGGCAAGCCGGAGCCACTGTACAAGATACGCATGGCTACCTCGGAAAACGGCATTGACTGGATCAAGGTCGGCAAGGATCTGATCGCCGACAAACTTGGCGAACACGAGTGCCAGGCTTGCCCGGATGTCATCTACCGCAACGGTCGCTACCACATGTTTTTTTCCTATCGCGACATCCGCAACTACAAAGGACGCGAGGGCGGCTATCGAATCGGTTATGCCAGCTCTGGCGACATGCTCGACTGGCAGCGCAACGACGCGCTGGTGGACATCGCCCTGGGCGAGTCTGGCTGGGATTCGGAGATGGTCAACTACCCACACGTGTTCACGCTCGATGATGCCACCTACATGCTCTACCAAGGCAATGGCATGGGCCGTGAAGGTTTCGGTCTGGCAGTTCTGGAAGATGAAAGCGCGTGGGGGCAGGTATGAAGTGGAAAAAATTAGGCAAAGTGTTCAACCCGACCGAACACAGCCTGGCCAACCATTGCGTGGAGTTCGCTCAGTCACCACAAACCCTGGTGCTTGAAGACCGGGTGCGGGTGTATTTCTCCACCCGCGAGCGCGACAGCCTGGGTAAATTCCTCAGTCATGTTGCGTACGCTGACTATGCACTGGACATGAGCCGCCTGCTCGATGTATCGCAGCACACCGTGCTACCACTCGGCGGACTGGGCTGCTTCGACGAACACGGCATCTTCCCTATCAACGTGCTCAGGGACGGTGACCGGGTGCTGGCCTACACCACCGGCTGGAACCGCAAGGTATCGGTCTCAGCCGATGCCGCCATCGGCCTGGCGATCAGTCATGACAACGGCCAGACCTTCCAGCGCCACGGTACCGGGCCAGTCATGGCCGCCTCGCTGCATGAGCCCTTCCTGGTAGCGGATGCCTTCGTCCAGCGTCACGGTGACCGCTTGCACATGTGGTACATCTACGGCACCCAATGGAAGAAGTTCAACAACAGCGAAGCACCAGACCGGGTTTACAAGATTGCGCATGCCACTTCGTCCGACGGTATCGACTGGCAACGGGACGGACGGCAGATCATCAGCGACCGCCTGGATGCCGACGAGTGCCAGGCGCTACCCACGGTGATCCGGCTCAATGGCGTTTATCACATGTACTTCTGCTATCGCCAAGCCTACGGCTTTCGCCAGGACCCAGGCCGTGGCTATCGCCTGGGCTACGCCCGCTCGCACGACCTGGTGAACTGGGAGCGCGATGACAGCCTTGCTGGAATCGACATTTCGAGTGACGGCTGGGATTCGCAGATGCAGTGTTATCCGCACCTGTTCGAGAGCGAAGGCAAGGTTTACCTGCTGTACAACGGCAATGAATTCGGGCGCCACGGTTTCGGCCTGGCAGTGCTGGAAAGCGATTAGATTCCAATGGGGACCACTGTGGAAAAGCAAAGAGACCATAACCTGGAATTTACCGATTCCGACACCAAGGACAGCGGACGCAAGTACGCATACTCGTTCGACTACGATGTGATGCACCCTTACATGATCCGCTCGTTCCAACCCTTCTTCCGCCCGGGCAATCTGCTCGAACTGGGCAGCTTCAAAGGCGAGTTCACCCGCCGTTTTCTCGATCATTTCGACGACATCACGTGTGTTGAAGCCTCCGACGAGGCCCTCGGCGAAGCCCGTACGAAATTCGGCGACCGGGTAAACTACATCAACTCGATGTTCGAGACCGTAACGCTGCCGCACCGTTACGACAACATCATCCTCACGCATGTGCTCGAACACCTGGATGACCCGGTTGCGATACTGCGCCGGATCAACGACGAGTGGCTAGCCGAGGGCGGACGCTTCTTTCTCGCTTGCCCTAACGCCAATGCGCCTTCGCGCCAGATTGCGGTAAAGATGGGCTTGATCAGCCACAACGCAGCAGTTACTCCTGCGGAACTGGAGCACGGCCATCGATGCACCTATTCACTGGACACTCTTGAGCGCGACGCTGTTGCGGCCGGCCTGAAGGTTGTGCATCGCTCGGGGATATTCTTCAAGGCACTGGCCAACTTCCAGTGGGACCGGCTTCTGCAAACCGACATCATCTCCAACGAGTACCTGGAAGGCTGCTACCAGCTTGGCCAGCAGTATCCAGACCTGTGTTCGAGCATCTTCCTGCTGTGCGAAAAGGGACCTTCCCGTGACTAAACCCGTGCTGATTTTTCCGGCGGGCATGCCCCGATCGCTGGCCTACCTTGAACGAGCCTTGAACGAAGGGCAACGCGTGATCGGCTCTTCTTCCCTGGGCCATGACCCCTCACGCGAAAGCTACCCGGACTGGGTGCACCTGCCATACGTCACGGCCGTCGACTTCGACGACAAACTGCGCCAGGCCATTGCCGAATTCGGTATCGGTGGGATCTTCACCCCCAACCCGGTGGTTTGGGACTACCTCAGCCGCTGCATTGACGAGTCTTTTCCCGGCGTGACACTGGTCAATGCATCGCCGGTCGCCAGCGAAGTCGCGCCGTATAACAAGGCCTTGCAGTTTGGCGCCGCGCTGCTTGCCGAACCGCTACCATTGGCCGGGACTGCCGAACCGAAGCCCGCGCTGAGCGTTCTGGAGCTTGCCGCTCTGTTCCGCCACGCCGAGTCGATTCCCGGCATGTGCGATCACGAAAAAACACGTGCATTGTGCGAACTGTTCCGCCATGCACCGCAAGGCGATGTAGTCGAAATTGGCAGCTGGTGGGGCAAGTCGGCGTTCGTCCTGACCCGCCTGGCCAGTTGCTTCAACGTCGGCAAACTGTTGTGCGTCGATCCCTGGTCCAACGAACACCTGATCCAGAACGACGAGAAAGGCCTGGTCGACCGCGTGCCGGTCAATGCCGACGAAGCCTTGACCGTGTTCCAGCTTAATCTGCTGCCTTACGCCAATGGTGCGGTGAACTATCTGCGCCTGCCGTCGGTGGAGGCCGCTGTGGAATACCGTCGCAGCCGTCAAGTCAGCACTGAGGCATTCGGTGACACTACTTACAGCGGGCGAATTGCCGTGCTGCATGTGGACGGCAACCATAGCTACGAAAGCGCCAACGCCGATGTCCAGGCCTGGGCCGACCTGGTGGTGCCCGGCGGCTGGATCATCATCGATGATTATATCTGGCCTTATGGCGACGGGCCACAGCGGGTGGCCGACGCCTTCATCGAGCTGCACCTGGACGGTATCGACTGCGCCTTTGTCATGGGCAGCGCAATGTTCATCAAGCTGTCCTGACAGGCCCCTCAGAAACTCAGGCGCGCCCCGGCATACAGGGTGCGCCCCGGGCCCGGCTCGTAGTAACGCCCGGCGCCGTCATTGATACGCAAATTGTCGTAGTAATGACGGTCACTGAGGTTATCCACCCCCAGATACGGTTCCAACGTCTGGCCGCCCAGGTCGAACTGCTTGCCCACCCGCAGGTTGAGCAACGCCACCCCGGCAACCCGCGCGCTGTTGGCGTTGTCGGCGTACTGCGGGCCGTAGGCGTTCATGTTCAAGCGCGCATAGAAACCATCACGCTCGTAGGCCACTTCGCTGAACAAAGTCTGACGAGGAATGCCCGGCAGGCGATTGTCGTCAAAGCCGTTGAAGTCGGTGTAGCGGTAGTTGTTGAAGCTGTAGGCCATGGACAACCGCCAGTGTTCCAGCACCTGGTAGTCGGCGCTCAACTCGACACCGTCGCGGCGCGACTTGCCAGCGTTACGGTAGAAGGTCTGGCCGCCGTCGACATAGGGCACCAGCTCATCTTCAAGCGCGATGCTGTAAAGCACCGCCTCGGCGCGCAAGTCGCTCCATTCGCCTTTGATCCCCAGCTCACGATTGAGCGCCTTCGCCGGTTGCAGGCCCGGGTTGAATCCGCCGCCCGCCGGGTTGGCCAGTTCATTGACCGTTGGCGTTTCGAATGAGGTAGCGACACGGGCATAGACCAGGTAATGCTCGCTCAGGCGATAGCTCAAGCCAGCGCTGTAGTTCCAGTCGTCGAGGGTGCGCGAGCCGGAGTCGTCGCCGTCGCGCTCGAAGCGATCGTCCACCGCCAGGCGCATGCTGTCGTAACGCCCGCCCAGGGTCAGCTGCCAACGCTCGCTCAGTTCGATGCTGTCTTGCAGGTACAGGCCAACGCTGCCGGCCTTCTCCTGCTGGCGCAGGGTCAGCGCACCGGTACCGCCACCGATCTGGTTGTTGTGGCGTTCACGGTCATCGCGTTGCTGTTCAAGATCGACACCGGCGGTGACTTGTTGATCCAGGCCAAACCAGTTGGCCTTGTGCGTGTACTGCCCGCCTACTCCGGCGAACAGCCGGGTGTAAGAGGTTTGCCCGCCGTTGGCGTAAGGCAGGCGGTTGCCAAACTCGCGGCGCCCCAGCCAGCTGCGCAATTGATAGCTGTCGTCTTCGCTCAGGTCAGCGGTCCAGTTCAGCGCCAGGCGCTGCTGGGTGATGTCTTCGTCGGCGTTGTACAGCAGGCTCTGGGCGCGGGCCTGGTCACGCTTGGCGTGTACTTCGGCGAGGGTCAGGGCGCCGGGGTCTTCGGAGCGGTTGTCCAGCGCCTGGAAGGTGACCCCCAGTTGCCCGGCATCGCCCTGCCAGCGCAGCTTGCCGGTGAGGTTGCGCGCCTCGGAGGTGGAGTGCTGGCGATAGCCGTCGAGGTTGGTGACATTGAGCGCCAGCAGGCCGCCAAGGTTGCCGGTAGTCCCGCTGGTTTCGGCGCGCAGGCGCTGGTAACCGTACTCACCGCCGCTGACATCGATGGACGACTGCGGTGTCAGCGACGGCTCGCGGGTCTGGATCGCCAGCACGCCGCCAGCACCGTTGCCGTAAAGCGTCGAGGCCGAGCCGCGGATCACTTCGACGCGCTCCACCAGGCCCAGATCAACACCGTCCATTTCGGTCTGGCCATCGGGCATGGTCAGCGGCACGCCATCGACCAGCACGCGAATGCCGCGCATGCCGAAACTCGAACGCGCGCCAAAGCCACGAATCGACAGGCGCATGCCCTGGGCCATGTTGTAGCGGCTTTGCGACACAGTGCCGGGCACTGCAGAAAGCAGGGCATCAAGGGTCAGCAGTTGCTCGCCGGGCTTTTCGGCGATGTCCACGGCGCTAACGGATGCCGGGGTTTGCAGCCAGGCGGAATTGACCCGCGTCGAAGTCACTTCCAGCGGCGCCAGTTCGACGCTGTCGGCACAGGCGCTACCGGCGCCAAGCAACAGGAGGGTCATGACGGAGTGCCGCCTGGTAAACATGCTGAGTCCTTGAATCGATAGAGACATAAAACGCAGGAAAAACCTGTGGTGAGAAAATTGTCGCAGCAGCAAGGGCTACTTATAAGGCAAAATGCCATTAACTGATTCGCATTTATCGAATCAGGCCCCTGGAATACACCAGCAAGAAGGATCTTTATGAAGCGGTTCGCTTTGACCCCGGCCCGGTTGGTCGGGATGCTGTGCTGTCTGTTCGCCTTGAACATGGCACAGGCCAAGGACGACGGTACCGACCCCTCCGTCACCATCGAAAAGGACATTCTACGCACCGTGGTCGCCGAAGACGGCAGCTACGCCTCCACCCAGGACCTGGTCCTGCTGATCAACGAAGAACGCGCGATCCAGGCCAAGGCTCAGCAGTCGCTGTATTACAACCGCACCCTGGAAAGCCTTGAAGTTACCCAGGCCTACACCCAGAAGCCGGATGGCCGCAAAGTGCTGGTCAGCCCCGAGCAGATCAAGGAGCAGCAGGAGCCGCAGTCGGCCCAGGCGCCGATGTTCCACGACAGCCTGGTCAAGGTGGTGATCTTCCCGGAAGTGGCCGTGGGCGATCGCCTGGTGCTGAGCTTCAAGAAACAGCGCAAGACCCCGCTGTTCCCTGGCCAGTTCGAAGACCTGGCGATGCCACAATTCCACCCGACCCAGCAGTTCACCCTGATCTACGACCTGCCGAAGAGCCTCAAGCTCAACGCCGAGGCCAAGGGTTTCAAGGCTTCCAGCCCCAAGGCCGAGCCTGGTCGCAAGGTCTACCAGTGGGATTACGTGCAGGGTGACAACGCCCGTACAGAACTGGGCGCAGTAGCCTACTCGGACTACGGCAAGTACCTGGCCGTGTCCACCTTCGCCGACTACAGCGAGTTCGCCAAAGCCTACGCGGCGCGGGCCAACAGCGAGGTAACGCCAGCCATCCGTGAACTGGCCGAAAAGCTCACGGCCAAGATCGACGACCCGCGCGACAAGGCCCTGGCCCTGGGGGACTGGGTACGCCGCAACATCCGCTACGTGGCGGTGTACATCGGTGCCGGCGGCGTGGTGCCGCATGCTGCCGATACCGTGCTGAGCAATCGCTACGGCGACTGCAAGGACCACGTTGCCCTGCTCGAAGCGCTGCTGGCCGCGGTCAACATTGAAAGCACCCCGGCGCTGATCAACCTCGGCAACGCCTACGCCCTGCCCAAGGTGCCGACGCTGGGGGTGATCAACCACGTGGTCACCTATATTCCGAGCCTGGACTTGTACCTGGACTCCACCGCCGAAGCCATCGCCAGCGGCTACCTGCCAGCCCCGGTGCTGGACAAGCCAACCGTGCTGACCCGCTCCGGCAAGCTCGGCCGCACGCCGGCCACCCAGCCCGGCCTGGTGCACAACAGCACCACCTACACCGTGGCCAGCAGCGGCGCCGCCGACTTCATTCATGCCTCGAAGATCGACGGCTGGGCCGCCGAGATGAACCGCTGGATGATGCGCAACATGCAACCGGCCGAGCGCGACCTGCTGACCCAGCGCATCCTCGCCGCCTACGGCCAGCGTGGTAGCGGCAAGATCAGCAGCGACGACCTGGAAACCAGCGGCGCCTTCGAGATGCACATCAACGGTCGCAGCGAAAACCTGGTCAACCTGCCTGGCCCGATCGGCGTGCCGACCCTGACCAGCCTGGCTGGCGGCATCGCCCAGAACGTCTTCGGCTTTATCGCTGAAAAGCAGCGCACCCAGGACTTCACCTGCATCTCCGGGATCACTGAAGAGCAGGCGCGCTTCGAGTTCCCGGCCGACGTCAAGATCATCGCCGCGCCAAAGCCTGTGACCCTCAAGGACAAGCACTTCGACTACAGTGCCGAGTATGCCCAGCAAGGCAACAGCCTGGTGATCAAGCGCCGCCTGGACTTCCACAATCCAAAAGCGGTGTGCAGCGTCAAGGACTTCGAGAAGATGAAGCCAACCCTGGACGCCATGCTCAATGACCTGAACAGCCAGGTGATCGTGCAGAAGAGCTGACGTATTGCGCCCTGTTAAATCCTTTGGGGTTCAGCAGGGCGCTGCCACTGTTACGCCATCCATGAAATATTTGGTAAACTCCCCGCCGACTTCTGCTGCACACACGTAAGCAGAAACGATCAAAAGGAATTGTCATGGCAATGGTTTTTTGCCGCGGTTGTGCCAAGGAAATCCATGAAACGGCACCCAGCTGCCCACAGTGCGGCGCCCCTCAGTATCTCCCCGCCACCTCGCAACCTGCCAGCCAGCCCTCGCCCTGGATGGGCATCACCTCGCTGATCCTCGGCATCCTCTGCGGGCTTTCGCTGTTCGACGACTCCGATTGGGACCGTGACACCCTGCTGGGATTAGGCCTGTTTGCGCTGACCGGGCTGGTCCTGGGTACGCTCAGCATCGTCAACAAAAAACCGGGAAGCAACATGGCAATTGCCGGCGCGGCTTTGTCGGGCATTTCACTGTTTGTGTATATCGGACTATCAGTTAATTAATGTAAGGGACAACAAATGAGTATGGTTTTTTGCCGTGGCTGCGCCAAGGAAATCCACAACAGCGCCGTGACTTGCCCGGCCTGTGGTGCACCGCAAGCCGCTGCAGCCACTGCAGCACCTGTGGCCGCCGCACCTGCGCCGACTGGCATCTGGTACTTTGAAGTATTGAAGAAATACGCCGTGTTCTCCGGCCGTGCGCGCCGCAAGGAATACTGGATGTTCTTCCTGGTCAACATCCTGGTAGCCATGGTGCTGGGCTTTATCGAAGGCGTGGCCGGTACCGGTGCGATCCTCTCCAACCTGTACAGCCTGGCGCTGCTGATCCCGGGTATCGCCGTCGGCGTTCGACGCATGCACGACACCGACCGTAGCGGCTGGTGGCTGCTGCTCCCGATCGTCAACCTGATCTTCCTGTGCCAGGACAGCCAGCCAGGCCCGAACCGTTTCGGCCCGAACCCGAAAGGTATCGCTTGATCACGGATTGATCGAGTCTCCAAGCAAAGCGGCCATCATTGGCCGCTTTTGCGTTTTTGCGCCCATGACGTTTTTCAATCACATCGATGCCGCTTTCTCCCTTGCCCTGCGGCCATCTGTACACGATTCTGTAGCTATCTGCCGTCACCCACTCCCAGCATCGCAGAGGCCTCTATGAAAACCGTGGCACAGCTTCTAAAGACAAAAGCCCAGCAACACCACTCGGTTCACACCATCGGCCCCGACCATATGGTGCTCGATGCACTGAAATTGATGGCCGAGAAGAACGTCGGTGCCCTGCCAGTGGTGCAGGACGGGCGCGTGGTGGGAATCGTCAGTGAGCGCGACTATGCGCGCAAGATGGTGCTCAAGGGGCGCAGTTCAGTGGGCACACCGGTGAGCGCGATCATGAGTGCGCCGGTGATCACCGTCGACCCGCACCAGAACGTCGAGTACTGCATGAACATGATGACCAACAGTCACCTGCGCCACCTGCCGGTGGTCGAGAACGGCGAGCTACTCGGCCTGCTGTCGATCGGCGACCTGGTCAAGGAGGCCATCGCCGAGCAGGCCAACATGATCCTGCAGCTGGAACAGTACATTCGCGGCGACTGAGTCGACGCCAGGTCAGCGGTATTCGCCCTCCAGCTCGTCGAGCTGGTGGTCGAAGCTGCGCAGGCGCGCCGACCAGGTGTACACCAGCACTTCCAGGTCACGATTGAGTACGGCGGCGCCGCGACCGCTGCTTTGCTGCGAGTCGCACAAATCCAGTTGATAACGCTCGCGGGCCATGGCGGTGGCCACGGTGGACAGCTCACGGGCGTTGTCCAGCCAGTGGCGGCGGTGGTCGTGGGTTTCGCGGTCCAGCTCGCGGCATTGGCGCTTGAGGGCTTCCAGGCTCTGCTCCAGGGGCGTGCCTTCAAGTTCGCCCATCACCTCCTGAAAAGTGCGCCCGGGTTGCCAATAGCTGCCCCAGAAGTAGCGGTCAAAGACCGTCTCGACCCGGCGCAAGGCAACCTTGGTGTTCCAGATGGCCACCAGTGTTCGGCCCTGAGCCAGCTGCCGTTTACTCACCCGCAATTGCTGCCAGGCAATCCAGGCCAGCGCGGTCAGGGCCAGCGCCCCGATCACGCCTCCGGCGGCGTAGAGAAACACCAGGGCCTGACCCAGGTGGTGGGTCTGTTTGATTCCATAGAAATAACCGACGGTCAGCAGGCCCAGGGCGGTCACGGCACACCAGAAACCGGCGGCATAGGGATCTTTCATTAGCGCTATCCCCTTGTTGTTTTTTCCTGAGCATAGCAACGCCGTTCGCCGGTAGATGTGCCGCTCAGCGTTTATTTTCTCGGACGCCGCAGCGCCTCGTTGAGCTGGTCGAACATCACCGCCCAGTCGGCATCTTCGTCGATACTGTCTTTCAGAAACGCTCGCTGGCTTGAGGTCCAGAACGGCGCATCGACCAGCTTGATATCGCTTTTTAGCGGCGAATGGCTGGTTATGAATTGATCAATCCCCTTCGGATCGTCAGGTAATCCCAGTTGCTTGAACAATTCGGAAAACTTGTGGTTTGGTGCTTCCATGGGGCACTCCTTAGAGCCAGGCCGGGCATCCACGACGCCAGCCTGGCAGTGGGTTGATCATCAGCAAACCTCGCGCACTTCGGCGTTTGGCACCAGTTTCAGGTACTGCGTCATGTTCATGTGGATCAGGTGATCGTGATCACCAGCCTCGACATAGATATCGCCCTGACGGGTCAGGGTCGGATCGAGCACCATCTTGATCGAGTACGCGTCACCCAGCGCCGGAATGGCGCCGCGTTCGCAGTCGCCGAACAGGTGTGGCAGGCCGCTTTCATGGGTCATTTGCCATGCGCCGGTAGCGCGCACCTTGCTCATGTCCAGGTGACGGTTGGCCGGTAGCACGGCCATCAGGTAGTTGCCGTGGCGGTCGTCGAGCATGACCGACTTGGCCACCCGCTCGGCCGGTACACCCGCGGTACGCGCCGACTCAAGGCTGGTGGATGAGTGTGGGTGAGGAACAATGTCGTAATCGCAGCCGGCCTTGTCCAGGCATTGCTGCAGGGTTTTTGCCATTCGCATGATGCACCTCCGGATATAGCCCCCCCACTTCTGAAGTTTAGGCCGTGCTGCCTCAAGCAGCCGACTAAACTTATTGGACACGCACAGCCCGGGTGAATTCAGGTGATCGCTCGCTGGTGTCGGCACCTGCTGCTTTTATTGATACTCGGCGCGCTGACGAGCGGCGTGGCAGCGCCCGGTAATCCGGTGCTGGTTTTGAGTATCGATAACGCTATCGGCCCAGCCAGTGCCGACTATCTGGTGCGCGGCCTGGAGCAGGCCAAGGCGCAGCAGGCGCAATTGGTGGTGATCCGCCTCGATACCCCCGGCGGGCTCGACAGCTCGATGCGCGCAATCATCAAGGCGATTCTCGCCAGCCCCTTGCCGGTAGCCACTTTCGTCGCCCCCGGTGGCGCCCGGGCGGCCAGCGCCGGTACCTATATCCTCTACGCCAGCCATATCGCCGTGATGGCCCCGGGCACCAACCTCGGCGCGGCCACGCCGGTGCAGATCGGCGGCCTGCCGGGCACGCCCAAGGACCCGGCCGCTCCGCCCGCTGCGCCCACCGGCGATAAACAGGCACCGAACAGTGAACAGGACACCCTGACCCGCAAGCAGATCAACGACGCCGCTGCCTACATTCGCGGCCTGGCGCAACTGCGTGGACGCAACGCCGATTGGGCGGAACAGGCGGTACGCGAATCGGTCAGCCTGCCGGCCAATGACGCCTTGCGCCTGAAGGTCATCGATCGCATCGCCAACGACCTGCCCGATCTGCTCCGCCAGCTCGACGGCACCAGCCTCGAAGCCGCCGGCCAGCCGGTACAGTTGCACACCGCCAACGCGGCCATCATCGAACGCGAGCCGGACTGGCGCACGCGCCTGCTGGCGGTGATCACCAACCCCAGCGTGGCGCTGATCCTGATCATGATCGGCATCTACGGGCTGATGTTCGAGTTCATGAGCCCAGGCTCCGGGGTTGGCGGGGTGATCGGCGGCATCTGCCTGCTGGTCGCCCTGTATGCCCTGCAGCTGCTGCCGGTGAGCTACGCCGGGGCGGCGCTGATCATGCTCGGCATCGCCTTCATGATTGCCGAGGCGTTCTTGCCCAGTTTCGGTGTGGTCGGCTTTGGCGGCATCGTCGCCTTCGTGGTCGGCGCGGTGATCCTGATGGACACCGACGTGCCCGGCTTCGGCATCCCCCTGGCGTTGATCCTGACCCTCGCCCTGCTCTCGGCGCTGCTGCTCGGCGGCGTGCTGGGCATGGCCATGAAGGCGCGCAAGCGCGCGCTGGTCAGCGGTGATGCCGGGCTGGTGGGCAGCCTGGCAACGGTGATGGCGGTCAATGACAGTGATCCGTTCATCGGTTCGGTGCAGGTGCAGGGCGAACAGTGGCAAGCCCAGTGCCAGACGCCATTGCAGGTGGGGCAACGCGTCCGGGTGATTACACGCAAGGGCGTACTACTGGACGTCAGCGCCGAGGCACAAGCGCCGGAGCAAGGAGACTGAAATGTTTTTCGAACTGGGTTTTGGCGCCTTGCTGGCGCTGCTGGCAGTGCTGTTGCTGTCGGCGTTTCGCATCCTGCGTGAGTACGAGCGCGGCGTGGTGTTCCAGCTCGGGCGCTTCTGGCGGGTCAAGGGGCCGGGGCTGGTATTGCTGATTCCGGGGATTCAGCAGATGGTCCGGGTCGACCTGCGCACCGTGGTGCTGGATGTGCCGCCACAGGATGTGATCACCCGCGACAACGTCTCGGTCAAGGTCAATGCGGTGCTGTACTTTCGCGTGCTCGACCCGCAGAAGGCGATCATCCAGGTCGAGGACTTTCTCATGGCCACCAGCCAACTGGCGCAGACCACTTTACGTGCGGTGCTGGGCAAGCATGAACTGGATGAACTGCTGGCCGAGCGTGAGCGGCTGAACCTGGATATTCGCCAGGTGCTGGACGCGCAAACCGATGCCTGGGGCATCAAGGTGGCCAACGTCGAGATCAAGCATGTCGACCTCAATGAGTCGATGATCCGCGCCATTGCCCGTCAGGCCGAGGCTGAACGGGAGCGGCGGGCCAAGGTAATCCATGCCGAAGGTGAGCTGCAGGCGTCGGAGAAACTGATGCAGGCAGCGGAAATGCTCGGCCGCCAATCGGGGGCGATGCAACTGCGGTACATGCAGACCTTGGGCAGCATTGCCGGCGACAAGTCGTCGACCATCGTGTTTCCGTTGCCGATCGAGATGCTCAAGGGGCTTGTGGATAAGTAAGGCTGGCTCCCACAAGGGCTCTGTTTACACAGCACCTGTGGGAGCTGGCCTTGCCAGCGATGCAAGGCGCAGCCTTGCCGCTCTCACCAACCGCCACCCAACGCCAGGAACAAGCCAATCTGCCCCATCGCCACCTGGGTATTGGCCGCCGCCAGTTGCGCACGCATGTCGGTATAGGTACGGGTCGCCTGCAGGTCAGCGAGGAACGACTCGCGCCCGGCCTGGTAAAAGCGATGGGTCTGATCCGCCGCCAATTGCGCAGAGCGCTCGGCATCAGCCAAGGCATCACGCCGCTCCAGCAATGCGCTGTACTGCGCAAGGCTGGTCTGGGTTTCACGAATGGCGTTGAGCACCACGCCGTCAAAATGCGCCAACGCTGCCTGGGTCGAAGCCTCTGCTTCACGAATACGCGCCCGCGAGCCATTGGTCGGTACATTCCAGGTCAGCAGTGGGCCGAAGCCCCAGCGATTGGTCGCAGGTTTGCCCAGGTTCTCGAGGATACCGATGGTGCCCACCTGAGCACCGATGCTGATGTCCGGATACAACTGCCCGGTGGCCACGCCAATGGTCGCCGTGGCCGCCGCCAGGCTGCGTTCGGCCTGGCGGATATCCGGGCGGCGCTTGAGCAGCGCCGCGCCATCACCCACCGGCAGTACCTGGGCGATATGCGGCAGCTCGGCGCAATCGCCAGTGCCCGCCGGCAATTGATTGACCGGCTTGGCCAGCAGCATCGACAAGGTATACAGGCCCGCTTCACGTGCAGCTTGATAACGCGGCAGTTCGGCGCGCAACGATTTGAACTGGGTCTGCGAACGGGTCACCTGGGTTTCGTCACCTCGGCCAGCGTCACGCAGGCGCTGGGTCAGGGTCACGCTTTGTTCCTGCAGGTCCAGGGACTCATGGGCGATGTGGTATTCCTCGTTGGCCGCGCACACCTGGGTATAGGCGCGCACCACGTCCGCCACCAGGGTAATGCGTGCCGTATCGGCGGCGGCCTGGGTCGCGTCGGCATTGGCCTGGGCGGCCTCGACGCCACGCTTGAGGGTGCCCCACAGGTCAAACTGGTAGGACGCGCTGATAATCGCCTCGCCAATATTGGCTACCGGCACTTTCTCCGGCTGCAGGAAGGCTTCGCCGGACTCCTGCAAACGCTGGGCGCCCAGCTTGACGCCGCCATTGAAGCCACCCTGGGCTTCGGCTTCTTCGACCTGGGCTCGGGCCTTGGCGATGTTCGCCGCCGCCACGCGCAATTCGCTGTTGGCCGCCAGGGCCTGGCGCACCAGTTGATTGAGACGTTCGTCCTGATACAGGTGCCACCAGTCTTTGGGCACCGGTGCCGAGACCACGCTGTCGGCGTCCTGGCGCAGCTCGCCCTGCAGGTCGGCGCGCTGGATAGCGGCGTCCTTGGGCACTTGGTAATCCGGCCCAACCATCTGGCAGGCCGACAGCAGCAGGCTCAGGCCGAGCAGCGACAGCCGTTTCATTGCCCGTTGCCCTCAACGATCGACACCGTCGCGGTACGCCCGGCGATCATGCGAAAGTCCGCGGGTACTTCATCGAAGGCGATGCGCACCGGAATTCGCTGGGCCAGCCGCACCCAGCTGAACGCCGGGTTGACGTTGGGCAGCAAGTTGGCGCCGCTGCTGCGGTCGCGGTCCTCGATACCGGCGGCGATGCTCTGCACTCGCCCACTCAGGCGTGTGTTGTCGCCGAGCACACGGATATCCACAGCCTGGCCGATGTGAATGCCGGCCAGCTTGGTTTCTTCGAAGTAGCCATCGACATGGTAGGAGTCGCTGTCGACCACCGACAGCACTGGCCGCCCGGCGCTGACGAACTCATGGGCACGCGGCGCGCGGTCGTTGAGGTAGCCATCGACCGGGCTGCGCACCACCGAGCGGTCGAGGTTCAGTTGCGCGGCATCCACCGCCACCTGGGCTTCGGCCAGCGCCGACTCGGCACGGGCCTGGCGCGACTGGCTCTCTTCCAGTTGCTCCTGCGCCACCAGGTTGCCCAGGCCACGGTTACGCCGGGCTTCACGCTGGGCCTGGGCCAGGGTTTCCTTGCGCTCGGCCAGGGTCGCCTGGGCCTGGCGCAGGGCCAGGTGGAAGCGGTCCTGGTCGATGGTGAACAGCACGTCGCCGCGTTTGACCACCTGGTTGTCACGCACTTCGACCTGCTGAATCAAGCCGGAGACATCCGGGGCAATCTGGATCACATCGGCGCGAATGTGCCCGTCCCGGGTCCAGGGCGCGAACATGTAGTACATGACCATCTGCCAGACCAGTACGGTCGCCAGCGTCACTACCAGCAGGGTCAGGACCACGCGGCCCAGGGTCAACAAGGGTTTTTTCATGGCAGCATCAGGTTTCGGCAAAAGTGATCGACCGTGCCGAGCAGCACGGCGTAAAGCGCAACGTTGAACAGCGCCCGGTGCCAGACCAGGCGGTAGAAGTGCACGCGGTTGAGCAGCGCGTGCACACCGAGAAACAGCAAATAGGTGAGGACCATCATCACCAGCAGCGTGGGCAGGAACACCCCGCTGATATCCAGATCTCCGATCACAGCGGCGCTCCATCGATGCCGTAGGGCAGTTGTGACTGATCGCCGGACGGCTCCAGCACCACCTCGACCCCCGGCAACAGTGCCAGGCGCAGGCCGCTCAGGGCGTGCAGCAGGTGCACGCGGGCTTCGGCGCAATCGGCCAGGTCGTTGAGGTTCAGGGCACGGCGGGCGCGCTCCATGCTCTGCAACAGCACCTCGGGGGCATGCAGGCGACGGCGGGCATCCAGGCAGGCCTGGAAGTGTTCACCCACCTCTTCCACCACCCGCTCCAGCAACTGGCGCGGATGCGCGCCGACCCGGGGCATGTAGGCCAGCAGGTCGAGCAGGTTCAGGCCCACGCGCAGGTCACGCAGGGCAGTGCCGGTGTCCTGGCCGGTCTGGGTCAGGCGCGGCAGTTGCTGCATCAGCCGGTCGAGCATCTGCACACCCAGGTGGCGGTGCTCGGCCAGCGTGGCCGGCTGGGTCATGCCGACGATGTCGTGCCAGCTGAAGCGGGTCAGGCGCTTGGCCGCCAGCTCGACGCCGAACGGGCGCACCACCAGGGTCCAGACGAAGGCGAACAGCAAGCCCACCGGCCCGGCCAGGTTGGCGTTGATAAAGGTCAGGAAGTTGGCGTCGTAGGCGCCCTGGATGCTGATGAAGGAGGCGGTGTTGACGATGGTCAGCAAGGTGCCCAGGTAGAAGCGCGGCTGCACGGTCAGGGTGCCGACGCAGATGCACGGCACGGCGAAGGCCAGCACCAGCATCGGGAAGTCGTGCAGGTTGGGCAGCACCAGGAACAGGTAAAGGCTGGCGAACAGCACCGACAGCGAAGTCCAGAAGAAAAACCGGTAGATCTGCGGCGCCGGGTCGTCCATGGCGGCAAAGAAGCTGCAGGCCACGGCAGCGAGAATCACCGCGCTGCCACCGTCGCCCCAGCCAAGCAAGATCCACAGCGTGGTGGCGACGATGATTGCGCTGACGGTGGAGAACACCGAGTACAGCATCAGCCCACGATCAAAAAACGGCGTCAGCCGGCCCAGGCGCCAGTGCCGATAGACCGCGCGCCAGGGCGACAGGTCTTCGTTGCGGATGGCGTGCTGCAGGCTGCAGCAGTCCTGCCACAGGTCGACCCACTCGGCCAGGCGATAGAGTGCGTTGGACAGCAGCAGAGAGGCGCGTTCATCAAGGGCCGCAGCACTCGGTTGCAGGTGTTCGATTTGTGCACGCAACGCTGACCAGCGCGCCGCCGAGGGGGCCTGCGCGGTGCCTTGCAGCCAGGCACGGGCCGCAGTCAGCAACGGCTGCAATTGTTCGGTCTGGGCCGGGGCGCGGCCTTCAAGGGCGAGCAAGGCGTCGTCGAGGGCATCGATCACCGGCAGCAGGTGGATCATCCGCCCGCGCAGCTCGCGGGCGTTCTTCACCGTTTGCGGGCGGGCGCCTTCATGGGACAGCTGGCCAATCATCAGCTCCAGCGAGTTGAAGGTGGTGACCATCGAGGCGCGCAAGCCGCCGACCTTATCGGCGCTGGCTTCGCGGGCCAGAAAGGTATCGCTGTAACGGATCGCCTCGTTGAACCAGTTGCCGGTGGCGCCAACCAGCACCGGGGTCAGGCGCCGCGGCCAGAAGATCGCCCCGACCACCGCCGCACAGACAATGCCCAGGCAGATTTCCTGGGCCCGCGAAGAGGCGATATCGAACACCGCCAGCGGGTCGTCGACCACCGGCAGGGCAATCATCGGCAAGGTGTAGCCAGCAAGCATCAACGCATAGCTGTTGGCGGTGCGCAGGTGCAGCGAGAGGAACAGCAAGGTGCCGGTCCACAAGGCCACGGCGACCGTCAGCAGCACCGGCGCCTGCACCAGCAGCGGCACCAAAAACACCGCCCCGGCAGCGCCGAGCAAGGTGCCCATGGCGCGATACAGAGCCTTGGAACTGGTCGGCCCGACGAACGGGCTGGAGACGATATACACCGTGGCCATGGCCCAGTAAGGCCGTGGCAGCTGCATGAGCAGGGCAATGTACAGGGCAATCATCGATGCGGCGAAGGTGCGCACACCGTAGAACCAGTCGCGCGCGGGCGGCATTGAGCTGAAAAATCCGCTCACGCCGGCACGCCCGGGGTGCGCTGGGCGGCCTCTTCGAAGGCGTGCAGTACGCGCAGGGTGGCCAGCAAGTCAGCTTCGTCGATGCCCTGCAGCACTTCGCGGCGCAGGCGCACCAGTTCGCCTTCGATGGCTTCAGCCAGCACCCGGCCGCTGGCGGTCAGGCTCAGGGCCTTGGCTCGACGGTCGACCGGATCTTCAGTGCGGCAGACGAAGCCGGCATTGCACAGCTGGTCGAGCAGGCGCACCAGTGACGGGCTTTCGAGCCCTGCCGCTTGCGCTACGGCGACCTGATGCACGCCACCGCCCAGCCGCACGATCATCAGCAGTGGCACCGCGCAGGCTTCGGAAATGCCGTAGCCGGCCAGGGTCGCCTGGCAGATGCGCCGCCAGTGCCGGCCGGCCACCACCATACCGCTGCTGATGTTGAGTTGCAGTGCGTCGAGGGTCATGAGGGGAGGTTCGTGGCTATATTCATAGTTTGCTAACTATCAATATTCTTCGATCACCGCCCCTGCCGTCAATAGTGGCTGACAGACGTCGTGTTCACGGTTGCAACTGATCGTCCAGCTTCATGTTCAGCGCCAGCTTGCTGCCCAGGCTGATCGCCTGCTCGCGCCAGAACAGGTAGCGCAGGGCGTTGTTGGTCTCGCTAAAGTGCAGTGCCAGCTCTTCGGCGGCCTGCATCACCCCGGCCACGGCGGCCAGCTCCAGCCAGTACACAGCAGCTTTGATATCGACGTTGACCGACAGCCCATGCAGCAGCCGGTAGCCGACCTCGAAGCGGCAGCGCGCTTCACCGCGCTGGGCGCCGCGCAGGAACCAGTGATAGGCCTGCTGCAGGTCGACCTGCCATTCCTGGGTATCGCTGTCGCAGATTTCTTCCTCGTAGAGATCGCCCAGCGCTGCGGCGGCGTGTTCCAGGCCACGCTCGAAAGCTTGCTGGTAATACTCCGCCGCGCTGGCATAGGCCACCTCGACGCCTTTGCCGAAGTAATGCTGCTGGCCAAGGTTGAACCAGGCCGCGGCACTGCCCTGCAGGGCCGCCATGCGCAGCAGGTGCCCGGCCAGGGTCGGGTCGGCGCGCCAGTACTTGCCATTGAGCCAGATCCAGCCCAGATCGTTGAGCGCACCCACGTTGCCTTCCAGGGCCTGGGCGCGCAGGTCTTCGTACTCCGCCTGCAGGTCGCTGGCCTCATCCAGGCGGCTGATCAGACTGAAACTTTCGCCCAGCGCTGCCCGCTGGCTGGGCATGCCGACCCCGGCGTACAACCGCTGCAGGCGGCCGGGCCGGCCGGGCGCAGGGATGATCCGCTCGGGCAACAGGCGCTCAAGCAGTGGGTAAATGTTGCTGGCAGCTGACATGTTCGTCCTCATTGAACTACCCACAGATCCAACAGCGGGAGTGATGAGGCGTGATTCTGCGCACGGTCACGACAAAACCTGTCGCGAACGATTCAGTTAGGGCACTCAACTGCTTCATCCTTGATCTGGATACATAAATGGCTAATTGCCATATCACTGCGCTGGCGCCATGCTACAACCGCAAGCCTAGACAAGGACGCCACCTTTTGCCCTCTGCCACGACACGTGCCACCCTCAGCCGCCAATGGGAGTTGCTGCGCCAGTTGCCCAGCCGCTCACCGGGGATTACCAGTGCCGAGTTGGTCGGTCGCCTGCAGGACGCAGGTTTTTCCATCAGCAAGCGCAGCATCGAGCGCGACCTCAACGAGCTGTCGCTGATCTTCCCGCTGGAGCGTAACGACAAGAGCATCCCGTACGGCTGGCACTGGGCGGCCAACGCCTGCATCGAATTGCGCGGTATCAGTGTCAGCGAGGCCCTGAGCCTGGCGCTGGTGGAAGAAGCGGTACGCCCGCTGTTGCCGGGGAGCATGCTCAAGGTGCTGGACCCGCGCTTCAGCCATGCCCGGCAGAAGCTCGAACACCTGTCGGGGGCGAACAAGGTGGCGCGCTGGCTGGACAAGGTCGCCAGCGTGCGCCCGGACATGAACATGCAGGCCCCGGAAGTGCCCGACAGCATCCTCGAGACCGTGCAACACGCGCTGCTCGAGGAATACCAGCTGCACTGCCAGTACTACTCGGCACATAACGACAAGCTCAGCGAGCTGACCCTCAACCCGCTGGCGTTGATCCAGCGCGGCCAGGTCAGTTACCTGATTGCCACTGCCGTGCCCTATACCGACATTCGCCAGTTCGCCGTGCATCGCTTTCGCAAGCTGCGCATCCTCGACAGCCCCACCGAGGGCCTGCGCGCCTTCGATCTGCAGGCGTACCTGCGCAGCGATGCCCTGCAGTTCGGCGATACCGACAAGATCGAACTGCAGGCCTGGATCAGCGACAACCTGGCCCGTCTGGTGCGCGAGACGCCACTGTCGGCCGACATGCACCTGACTCCGCTGGAAGCTGGCCACCGCCTGCAGGCCACCGTCAGCAACAGCTGGCAGCTGCGCTGGTGGCTACTGAGCCAGGGTGACGGGCTGATCGTCGAACAGCCCCTGAGCCTGCGCCGACAGATTGCCGAAACCCTCAACAATGCCGCGGCGCAATATCAATCGGCCTGAGCCTTTCAGCGCTGCATGCCCCAGCGGCGCACGGTGACACGCTCCAGGGTGTTGAACACCAGGCTTTCGACCAGCAGGCCGATCAGGATCACGACCGCAAGCCCAGCGAAAACCTTGTCGGTGTACAGCTCGTTGCGGTTCTGGAAGATGTACCAGCCCAGCCCGCCCTTGCCGCTGGTGGCGCCGAACACCAGCTCGGCGGCGATCAGTGTGCGCCAGGCAAAGGCCCAGCCAATCTTCAGGCCCGAGAGGACCGACGGCAGCGCCGCCGGAATCAGGATATGCACCACCAGGCGCAAGCCGCGCAGGCCATAGTTGCGCCCGGCCATGCGCAGGGTCTCGGAGACCCCGAGAAAACCCGCGTAGGTATTCAGCGCCAGGGCCCAGAGCACCGAATGCACCAGCACGAAGATCAGGCTGTTGTCGCCCAGGCCGAACCAGAGCAGCGCCAGCGGTAGCAAAGCGATCGCCGGTAGCGGGTTGAACATCGAGGTCAGGGTGCTGAGCAGGTCGCGGCCGAACTGGGTCGACACCGCCAGGCTGGTCAGGCCGAAGGCCAGGACGATCCCCAGCAGATAACCCTTGAGCAGTACCACCAGCGACACGCCGACCTTGGCCGGCAACTCGCCGCTGAGCAGGCCGTCATACAGGGCTGCTGCGGTTTGCACGAAGCTGGGCAGCAGCAGGTCATTGTCCTGGTAGCGGGCGATGGCTTCCCAGGCCACGGCCAGGAGGATCAGGATCAGGCCCTTGCGCAGCCAGCCCTGTTGCCAGAGGCGCTGGCCCAGCGGCAGTTCGCGTTCAACGGGGATACTGAGCAGCGGCTCGAGGACAATTTCGTATTCCTGACGCGGTGTAACAGTTGTGGTCATGGCAAAACTCCCGGTCAGTAGGCAATGCGAATGTCGGCGAAACCCAATGCCGGGTCGTGCTCGGCCTGGGCATCGTCGTCGAACAGCAAACGGTGGATGCGCCGCGCCGACGCCTGGAAGTCGCTGGCGCCAAGGCTCTGCAGGTCGTACTGGTGGCTGTGGATTTCGGCGCGCACCCGGCCCGGATGGGGCGACAGCAAGAGGATGCGGTTGCCCACCACCAGCGCTTCTTCGATCGAATGGGTGACGAACAACAGAGTGAAACGCACCTCTTCCCAGAGCAGCAGCAACTCTTCCTGCATCTTGCGCCGGGTCAGGGCGTCGAGGGCGGCGAAGGGTTCGTCCATCAGCAGGATCTTCGGCTGCATGGCCAGCGCCCGGGCAATCGCCACGCGGGCTTTCATGCCGCCCGACAGGGTATGCGGATAGGCATCGGCAAAGCCGGCCAGGCCGACTTTTTCCAGGTAGTGCAAGGCGCGTTCTTCAGCCTCCCTGCGCTTGAGCGTGCCCGAGGCCAGCAGCGGGAACATCACGTTGTGCTTGACGGTTTTCCATGGCGGCAGCTGGTCGAACTCCTGGAACACCACGATGCGGTCCGGGCCCGGGCCATGCACGGCCTGGCCCTGCAGGCGGATCTGCCCTTCCCTGGGCTCGATGAAACCGGCCACCGCCTTGAGCAGGGTCGACTTGCCGCAGCCCGAGGGCCCGAGCAGGACAAAGCGGTCGGCCTTGTCCACTTCGAAACTGACCTGGTGGGTGGCCCGCACCACGCGCTGCGCAGTGCGGTACTCCAGGCTTACGTTATCCACCTGCAGCAGCGGCGGCGTGGCGACGCTGCTCAATTTGCTGACCGTGTGGCCTTGCAATGGGGTGTTCATCCGGCTCAGCTCCCTTGCAACGGTTTCTCGTCCTGGAAGAAATAGTCTTTCCAGGATTCGGGTTTGTGCTTGATCGCGCCCACGCGGTAGAGGAACTCGGCCAGCGGATAGGTGTTCTTCGGCGTCACGCTGAATTCGTACTGCGGGTTGTCGATGATCTTCAGCAACGCCTCGCGATCGATCTTGGCCCTGGTCACGCGGATGTAGGTGTCGGCTGCGGCGGCCTTGTCGTTCTGGGCAAACTCGGCGGCTTCGGCCAGGGCATCGACGAAGGCCTTATAGGTCTTGGGGTTGTCGTTGCGGAATTTTTCGGTGGCGAACAGCACGGTCGGCGAGTTCGGCCCGAGCAGGTCGTAGGTGTTGAGCACCACGTGCACGTCCTTGTTGGCCAGCACCTGGTCCTGGAACGGCGGGTTGGAGAAGTGCGCGTTCAGCTCGGTGCCGCCAGCCAGCAGGGCCGCCGTGGCATCGGGATGGGGGACGGCCAGGGTGTATTTGTCGAGGCGGTTGTACTCCTTGTCGCCCCATTGCTTGGCGGCGGCGTACTGCAGGAAGCGCGACTGCACCGAGACGCCCACCGCCGGCAGGGCAATGCGGTCTTTCTCGCTGAAGTCGGCGATGGTCTTCACCTTGGGGTTGCTGCTGACCAGGTAGTAGGGGAAGTTGCCCAGCGAGGCCACGGCCTTGACGTTCTGCCGGCCCTGGGTGCGGTCCCAGATGGTCAGCAGCGGGCCGACTCCGGCACCGGCGATGTCCACCGAGCCAGAGAGCAAGGCGTCGTTGATCGCGGCGCCGCCAGACAGCTGCGTCCAGTCGACCTTGATGTCGATGCCCTGCGCCTTGCCGTGCTTCTCGATCAGGTTCTGGTCGCGCACCACGTTGAGCAGCAGGTAAACAATGCCGAACTGTTCGGCAATGCGGATTTCCCCTTCGGCCTGGGCCGTGGCCGGCGCCACCAGGCTGCCGGCGAGCAGGCTGGCACCCAGGCCGATACTGGCCGCCAGGCGGCTGATTGATTTGCGCATGCTGTACTCCTCGAATGATCAGAACGGGGCATCGCCCTGGATGGTGGTGCGGTACAGCTTGCGGCGCAGGTGCGCGGGGCAGCCGCTGGCCAGGTGGATCAACGAGCGGTTGTCCCAGAACACCAGGTCATGGGGCTGCCATTGGTGGCGGTAGATGTTCTGCTCAAGCACGCTGTGGGCGTAGAGCTCGGCGAGGAGCTGCCGGCTTTCGTCTTCAGGCAGGCCGACGATGCGGGTGGTGAAGCCTTCGCTGACGAACAGCGCCTTGCGGCCGTTTTCCGGGTGGGTGCGTACCACCGGATGGATCACTTCCTGGACCTGGGCCAACTGCTCGGCGGTCAGGGCCGGGCGCCAGTTGCCTTCGAATTTGGTTTCGCTGTAGCGGGCAGTGTAGGAATGCGCGGCGCTGCGGCCTTCGACGGCTTTGCGCAGGGCCTCGGGCAGGCCGTCCCAGGCCTTGTGCATGTCGGCGAACAAGGTGTCGCCGCCTTCGCTGGGCAGCTCCTGGGCGTGCAACATCGAACCCAGGCTTGGCAGTTCCTTGTACGACAGGTCCGAGTGCCAGAACTTGCCGGCATCGCCCAGGCCGATGTTCTGCCCGTTTTCGACGATGTTGGAGACGATCAGGATTTCCGGGTGGCCGCTGAGCAAGAACTGCTTGAGCACGTGGATCTGCAGCACGCCGAAGCGGCGGCTGAAGGCGATTTGTTGTTCGGGGGTAATGCGCTGGTCGCGAAACACCAGCACGTGGTGATCGAGATGGGCCCGGTGGATCCGGGTGAAGTCTTCGCTGCTGACCGGTCGGGTCAGGTCCAGGCCGATGATCTCGGCGCCGACGGCACCACTGAACGGCAGGATTTCGAAGGCTTGCTGCTGTGCGCTGTCGATGGACGACAAGGCGTTAGAGGCCGCTGACATGATTCACTCCCACGCAGAGCGCGCCCAAAGGTGCGCGCATCGATCAGAAACTCACGGTGTTCCGTGTTGGTTCGGTCGTGCGGCGCGCCGATTGGTCGGCAGGTACGCAGGGGAGTGACTATAAAGTCATAAGAGAAAGAATTTAAATATCTTTAGAGCATAAGCATATGGTGAGCTTCAGGGCCTCATCGCTGGCAAGCCAGCTCCCACAAAGTCCAACTGTGGGAGCTGGCTTGCCAGCGATGCTTTTAGCGCTCGCGCAGCGCTTCGGCCCGGGCGCGGATGATCGGCTTGAGCAGGTAGCTCAGCACGCTTTTCTTGCCGGTGATGATGTCCACCGAAGCGACCATCCCCGGGATGATCAGCAGCGGCTTGTCGTCGGTGCCCAGGTGGCTGCGCTCGGTGCGCAGCTTGATCACGTAGAAGGTGTTCTTGTCTTCGTCGGTGATGGTGTCGGCGCCGATCTGTTCGAGCTTGGCCTTGAGGCCGCCGTAGATGGTGTAGTCATAGGCGGTGAACTTGACCATCGCCTCTTGCCCCGGGTGCAGGAAGGCAATGTCTTGCGGACGGATGCGCGCTTCGACCAAAAGGGTGTCATCGAGCGGCACGATCTCGACCAGGTCGCTGCCCGGCTGGATCACCCCGCCAACGGTGTTGACCAGCAGCTGCTTGACGATACCGCGCACCGGCGAGGTGACCAGGGTACGGTTGACCCGATCGTCCAGGGCCTTGCCGGTGGCCTGGGCCTTGCTCAGGTCGGTGCGCGCCTCATTGAGTTGGGTCAGAGCTTCGCTGCGGAACTTGCCGCGGGTCTCGTCGATCTTGCGCTCGACTTCCTTGATCGCCGACTCGGCACGCGGAATCGCCAGCGAGGTGGCATCCAGCTGGCCGCGGTTCTCGACCTCGGCACGCTTGAGGCGCAGCACTTCAACCTGGGAGATCGCGCCCTGAGCCACCAGCGGCTCGGACATGCTGATCTCCTGGCGCAGCAGCTGCAGGCTGTTGCGGTACTGGCCCTGCTTGGAGCTGAACTCGCGCAACTCCTGCTGGCGCTGCACCAGTTGCTCCTGCAGGCCGCCGATTTCGTCCTGCAACTGCTGGCGGCGGCTCTGGTACAGGGACTCTTCGTTGGCGGCCTGGCTCGGCGCGGCCTTGCGGATTTCTTCGTCGATCTTCAGCGGCCGGTCTTCGACCTCGGCGCTCAGGCGCTCGACACGCAGGGCCATGGCCAGGCGATCAGCCTCGGTCTCACCGACGTTGGAAACGAACCGGGTATCGTCCAGGCGCAGCAACGGGTCGCCCACTTCGACGATCTCGCCCTCTTTGGCGTAGATCTGCGCAACGATGCCGCCTTCCAGGTTCTGGATCTTCTGCAGCTTCGACGACGGGATCGCCTTGCCTTCGCCACGGGTGACTTCGTCGATAATGGCGAAATTGGCCCAGAGGCCAAGGAACAGGAAGAAGCCGATCACCCCCCAGATGGTCAGGCGCACGATGCGCGGCGCATCTTCGATCAGCGCCTTGTTGACCTCGGGCAGCGGCTGGCCGCTAAGCGATTCGGAACCCTTGAAATACCTGCGCAGGCTGTCCTTGATCTGGCCCATATCCATCTTAAGCAACACTGATCTGCCCCTTCTTCAGCGCATCCATGACGGCGGCTTTCGGGCCATCCGCGACTATCTGCCCGCGATCGACAACGATCAGGCGGTCGACCAGTGACAACAGCGAAGCCCGGTGAGTCACCAGGACCACGGTCTTGTTCTCGATGACCACTTGCAGGCGTTGCTTGAGGCGTTCTTCACCGGTGTTGTCCATGGCGCTGGTCGGCTCGTCGAGCAGCAGGATCTGCGGGTTGAGCAACAGGGCACGGCCGAGGGCGACGTTCTGCCGCTGACCTCCGGACAGGTTCTGGCCCCGCTCGCCAACCTGCAGCTCGTAGCCTTGCGGGTGCAGGCGGGCAAATTCGTGAACCCCGGACAGTTCGGCGGCCTGCAGGACCAATTCGTCCTCCACGTAACGGGCACCACTGACCAGGTTGTCGCGCAGGGTACCGGCCAGCAGCTGGATGTCCTGGGGCACATAGCCGATGTTGTGGCGCAGCTCGCTGACGTCGATCTGGCGGATGTCCACGCCATCGACCAGCAACGAGCCGGCATCGGCTTCGTAGAGACCGACGATCAGTTTGGCCAGCGAGCTCTTGCCCGAGCCGCTGCGACCGATGATGCCGATCTTCTCGCCGGGGCGGATCGATACATTGACGCCCTTGAGCGCCAGGTTCTGCTGGTTGGGGTAGGTGAAATCGACACCGCGAAACTCGATGGCGCCCTGCAGTACCTGACGGCTCAGCGGGCGTTCTTCGAAGTTGCGCTCTTGCGGCAGTTCCATCATCTGGTCGGTGGAGACCATGGTCACCTTGGCTTGCTGATAACGGGTCAGCAGGCCGGAGAGCTGGCCCAGCGGGCCGAGGGCGCGGCCACTGAGCATGTAGCAGGCAATCAGGCCGCCCATGCTGAGGTTGCCAGCCATGATCTGGTAGACACCGGCGCAGATCAGCGCCACGCCCGCCAGTTGCTGGATCAGCAGGGTGATGTTCATCGCCAGGCCCGAGAGCACCTTGACCCGCAGCTCGAGGCGGCTGAGGGTGCCGATGGTCTGCTCCCACATGTACTGACGTTCGCTTTCGGCGTTGTTGACCTTGACCGCATCGAGCCCGGCGAGGGTCTCGATCAGGCTCGACTGGCGCTCGGAGGCCAGTGCCATGGTTCGCTCAAGGGTCGCCACCAGCGGCTTCTGCAGGGCATAACCGATGCCCAGGGCCAGCGGGAAGGCGATGATTGGAATCCACACCAGGTGCCCGCCGATGATGGCGATCACCAGCAGGATCAGCAGGGTGAACGGCAGGTCGATCAGGCTGGTCAGGGTCAGCGAGGCGAGGAAGTCGCGCAGGCCCTGGAATTCATGGATGTTCTGGGCAAAGCTGCCGACCCTTGCCGGCCGGTATTTCATGGCCATGCCGACGATGCGTTCGAACAGCGTGGCGGAGATGATCAGGTCGGTCTTCTTCCCGGCCAGGTCCAGGCACAAGCTGCGCAGGCCCTTGAGGATCAGGTCGAAGATGTAGGCGCCGGAGATACCCAGGGCCAGGACCCAGAGGGTCGAGGTGGCCTGGTTGGGCACCACGCGGTCATAGACGTTCATCACGAACAGCGGTGCGGCCAGGGCAATCAGGTTGATCACCAGGCTTGCGGCGATGGCGTCGATGTACAGCCAGCGGCTGCGCTTGAGGGTGTCACGGAACCAGGAGCGCGCCCGCGGGATCAGGTTGCCATGGTTGACGTCGAACTTGTGCTGCGGCTGGGCGAAGAACACCCGGCCACTGTAGTCGCTTTGCAAGGCCTCGCGGCTGACATGCACTTCGCCGCCGTCGCTTTCGCTGAGCAACAGGCGCGCGGTGTCGTCGTTCTCCCAACCCAGCAAGACCGTGCTGCGACCGTCCTTGAGCAGGAGCATGGCCGGCATGGCGATGCTCGGGATCTGCTCCAGCTTGCGTTGCAGCAAGCGGCCCTGCAGGCCGGCACGGGCTGCCGCGCGTGGCAGCAGCTCCGGGCTCAGGCGTTGGGCCGGCAACGGCAGGCCGGTGGTCAGCATGGCCCGGCTGGCGGGCTTCTGGTGCAGCACGCAAAGAGACAGCAGGCTGTCCAGCAACGGATCGTCGTGCTGACTGCGTGGATCATGGCTGAGTTGGACTCGACTGACTTCTGATTCCACGCGGGCTCTCTTAACGGTTGCGGTTGGCTATAACAGTGAACCTCAGTTCATGCCTGGCAGGTTCACTTTCGGTTTAAGGTCGTTCTGCACCACAGAGGCCATCGGTGCGACAACACCCTGGCTCTTGAGCAGCTGACCAATGGTCGCTTTGATTCGATACTGAGTAAACAGCTGGCTGTTCTTCACTTCGGTGAGACGGCGTTGGGCAGTGAAGAGTTCGTTCTCGCTGTCGAGCAAGTCTAGCAAGGTACGTTCGCCCAGGCTGAACTGCTTCTGGTAGGCGGTGCGCACACTGTTGCTGTGATCGACGTATTGTTGGGCGATCGGCAACTGCGCATTGGCGTTGTCCATAGCATTCCATGCCAGGCCTAGCTCCTCATTGAGCTGGCGCAAGGCATTGTTGCGAATGTCCAGCGCCTGGTTGGTCAGGTACGACTTGGATTCCAGGTCGGCCTTGTTGCTGCCGCCGGCATACAAGTTGAAGCTCATACGCAGCATAGCCTGCCATTCATTGTTGTGGCCGTTCATGCCATCCAGATCGTTATCGGCCGTCCGTCCGAGTTCTGCATCAAAACGCGGATAGAAAGTAGACTTTGCCGCTGCGTATTGCTTCTCCGCCGCTGCGATATCGGACTCTGCCGAGCGCAGGATCGGGCTGCTCTCGACCATCTGCTGGCGGGCTTCGTCGAGGTTGGCCGGCAACAGGTCGACAAACGGCGTAGGGCTGCTTAACTCGTCCGGCAGCTGACCGACCACGCTCAGGTAGTTGGTCTTGGCATCGGCGAGGTTGGTCTGCTCGGTGATCAGGTTGTTGCGGGCCTGGGCCAGGCGCGCTTCGGCCTGATCAAGGTCAGCCAGGCGGCCAACACCACGGGCGGTGCGCAGCTTGATCTGGTCGTAGATGCGCTCGTGGCTGCGCAGGTTGTCTTCTGCCAGGCGGACCATCTCGCGACGGCTCAGGACATCCAGATAGACCTGGGCAACGGTCAGCGCGGTGCGCTCGGATGCACCCAACAGCGAGTAGGCGCGGGAGTTGACGGTGGCTTGCTGGCGGCCGACTTCGCTCGAGGTGGCAAAACCGTCGAAGACCATCTGCCGCAGGCGCACGCTCGACTCACCGCGGTTAAGCGTTTCCCAGCGGTTGCCGGTGCTCGGGCTGTCGGTGCCTTCACGGCCGTAGCCGGCCAGCACGTCGACGCGTGGCAGGTAACCGCCTTTGGCGGCGCGCAGTTGGTAATCGGCAGCGATTCGGCTGTTAACCCCGGCCTGGATTTCCGGGTGTACCTCGAGGGCTTTCTGCATGACCTCTGGCAGGCTCTGTGCTTGAACGAAACTGGTGGCGAGGACGAAAGGAAGAGCAGTGAACAGTGACGCGCGCATTTAACTTTTTTCCCAGGGACGTCTTGTCCCAAATCACAGCAGAAATCGTTGCTGCATTAGAAAATGGCAACCGGAATGACCTTATGTCGGAAACTTCCGAAGGGGTACTTGGATCGTACGGAGGAAGAGTGGCAGCCGCTCAAATATCAATGTGACATTACGGTGCTGATTGTTTAGGATGGCAGCAGGAAGGTCAATACTTTGGCATAAACTTAATAGCCAACAGTTATCGACAATATATTGACGTCAAAAGCGCCAAACTTACTATTGAAACATTCCATCAGAAAGCGGCAATTCAGCGCCGGCTGGCATGGAAGCCAAATTGAACGGGTAGTCCGGAGAGTCCAATGAGCAGTGTTGTTGCCATCGTCAAAAGCATTGTTGGCCAAGTAATCGCCGTATCCCCAGAAGGGATTCAACGTGTACTCATCGAAGGTGACCGCCTGTTCGCTGGCGAGCAGGTGCTGACCGGCCTGGCCGGCGCTGTCACCCTGGAGCTGGCCGACGGCCGCACCCTGGACCTGGGGCGCGACACCCAGTGGAGCGCCGAGACCCCGGACAGCAGCACTGACCTGGCGGCAGCCACCGCCCAGGCTGCGCCTTCGGTGGAAGAGCTGCAGCAGGCCATCGCCGCCGGTGCTGACCCGACCACCGAGCTCGAAGCCACCGCAGCAGGCCCGTCGGCCGCAGGTAGCGGCGGCGCGGCCGGTGGTGGCCACAGCTTCGTGATGCTCGACGCCACCGCAGGCTCGGTCGACCCGACCATTGGCTTCCCGACCGGCCCGATCGGCTTTGCCACCGGCGCCGCCACCCAGGAACTGGGCGGCCTGGACGATGCCAACAACCCGGCAACCACCACGCCTACGCGCGAATCCGGCCTGACCCTGAGCGCCACGCCGTCGATCACCGAAGCGGGTGGCGTGATCACCTACACCGCCACCCTGGGCCAGCCACCGCTGACCAACCTGACCGTGACCCTGTCCAATGGCCAGGTCATCGTCATCAGCGCCGGGCAGACCACCGGCAGCGTCAGCGTGACCATCCCGCCGAACGATACTGTGTACCTGGACGGCAGCGAGATTTCCGCGACCATCACCGGCACTACCGGCGGCGCGGGCCTGATCGTCACCCCGGACACCACCCCGGCAGTGACCCAGATCACCGACACCATCGACACCACCACGGTCAGCCTGAGCGCCAACCCGAGTGTCACCGAAGGCGGTGTGATCACCTACACCGCCACCCTGACCAACCCGGCGCAGACGCCGGTCACCGTGACCCTGTCCAACGGCAGCACCATCACCATCGGCGCCGGCCAGACCACCGGCACCGTCGACGTGCAAACCCCGCCGAACGACGTCTACAACAACGGCAGCAGCGTCAGCACCACCATCACGGGCGCTACCGGTGGCAACTTCGAGAACCTGGTTCCGAACCCGAACCCGGCGGTCACCACCATCAACGACTCGATCGATGACACCGGCCTGAGCCTGAACGCCACCGGCACCGTGGCCGAAGGCGGTTCGATCATCTACACCGCGACCCTGACCAACCCGGCCGGCACCCCGGTGACCGTGACCCTGAGCAACGGCGCGGTGATCACCATCGCGGCGGGCCAGACTGAAGGCAGCGTCACCGTGCCTGCACCAAGCGATGATGTGTATGTCGATGCCGGCAACGTCAGCGTGAGCATCGACAATGTCGATGGCGGCAACTTCGAGAACCTGGTGGTCAGCAATCAGCCGGCGGTTACCGAAGTTACTGACACCATCGATACTTCGACTGTCACTTTGACAGCGAACAGCAGTGTGGCTGAAGGTGGTGTGGTTACCTACACCGCTTCGGTCACTGCGCCGGTTACTGGCTCTGCACTGGTTATTACCCTGGCCAATGGTCAGCAGATCACTATTCCTGTCGGTCAGAGCACTGGCTCGGTTGAGTTTGTTGCGCCGAATAACGTGCACACTACCAATTCGGACCTGACCAACAGCATTACCGGTACTACCGGTGGTAATTACGAGAAGCTGGATACCGCAGGTAATCCGGTGACTACCGTTACTGACGGTCCAGGTACTGATGACACTACCGGCCTTAAGCTGACGGCTACCGGTTCGGTCGCTGAAGGCGGCTCGATTGTTTATACCGCCACGCTGACCAATCCGGCCGGCACCGAAATGAAGGTAACCCTGAGCAATGGTGAGGTGATCACTATTGCTGCAGGTCAGACTGAAGGCAGCATTACTGTTCCGGCACCGGAAGACGACGTGTACGTCGATGCCGGTGAAGTTAGCGTGACTGTCACTGGCACTACCGGCGGCGACTTCGAGAAAGTTGCTGTAGATGGCACCCCGGCTGTTACGCAAGTTACTGACACCATTGATACTTCGACTGTCACTTTGACAGCGAACAGCAGTGTGGCTGAAGGTGGCGTGGTCACTTACACCGCTTCGGTGACTGCACCAGTGACTGGCTCTGCGCTGGTTATTACTTTGGCCAATGGTCAGCAGATCACTATTCCTGTCGGTCAGAGCACCGGTTCGGTTGAGTTTGTTGCGCCGAACAACGTGCACACTACCAACCCGGACCTGACCAACAGCATCACCGGTACTACCGGTGGTAATTACGAGAAGCTGGATACTGCTGGTAATCCGGTGACTACCGTTACTGATGGTCCAGGTACTGACGACACTACCGGTCTCAAACTGACCGCTACCGGCTCCGTGGCCGAAGGCGGCGAGATCGTCTACACCGCCACCCTGACCAACCCAGCTGGCACCGAGATGAAGGTGACCCTGAGCAATGGTGAAGTGATCACCATTGCCAAGGGCCAGACCGAGGGCAGCATTACCCTGCCAGCGCCGTCGGACGACGTGTACATCGATGCCGGTGAAGTCAGCGTGACCATCGCCGGCACTACTGGTGGCGATTTCGAGAAAGTCGAAGTCGACCCGGCGGCTGCCGTGACTGAAGTCACCGACACCATCGATACCAGCACCGTTACGTTGACCGCCACTCCAAGCGTGACCGAAGGCGGCGTCGTCACCTACACCGCTTCGGTTACGGCACCAGTGACTGGTTCCGCGTTGGTGATCAACCTGGCTAATGGTCAGCAGATCACCATCCCGGTCGGTTCGAGCTCCGGCACCGTGGACTTCGTTGCACCGAACAACGTGCACACCACTAACCCGGACCTGACCAACAGCATCACCGGCACCACCGGTGGTAATTACGAGAAGCTGGACACTGCGGGCAACCCAGTGACCACCGTTACTGACGGTCCGGGCACCGATGACACCACTGGTTTGAAGCTGACCGCCACTGGCTCGGTCGCTGAAGGCGGCGAAATCGTCTACACCGCTACCCTGACCAACCCAGCCGGCACCGAAATGAAGGTGACCCTGAGCAACGGTGAAGTCATCACCATCGCCAAGGGCCAGACCGAAGGCAGCATCACTGTTCCGGCTCCGGAAGACGACGTGTACGTCGACGCAGGGGAAGTCAGCGTGACCATCGCCGGCACCACCGGTGGCGACTTCGAAAAAGTCGAAGTCGACCCGGCGGCTGCCGTGACTGAAGTCACCGACACCATCGATACCAGCACCGTTACGCTGACCGCTACTCCAAGCGTGACCGAAGGCGGCGTCGTCACCTACACCGCTTCGGTTACGGCGCCAGTGACTGGTTCCGCGTTGGTGATCAACCTGGCTAATGGTCAGCAGATCACCATCCCGGTCGGCGCAAGCTCGGGCACCGTGGACTTCGTTGCACCGAACAACGTGCACACCACTAACCCAGATCTGACCAACAGCATTACCGGCACCACCGGTGGTAATTACGAGAAGCTGGACACTGCGGGCAACCCGGTGACCACCGTTACTGACGGCCCGGGCACCGATGACGCCACCGGTCTGAAGCTCACCGCTACCGGCTCCGTGGCTGAAGGCGGCGAGATCGTCTACACCGCCACCCTGACCAACCCGGCCGGCACCGAAATGAAGGTGACCCTGAGCAACGGTGAAGTCATCACCATCGCCAAGGGCCAGACCGAAGGTAGCATTACCCTGCCGGCGCCATCCGATGACGTGTACATCGATGCCGGTGAAGTCAGCGTGACTGTCGCGGGCACCACCGGCGGCGACTTCGAGAAGCTGGATGTGGATAACACTCCAGCCGTCACCGAAGTCACCGACACCATCGACACTTCGACCGTCACCCTGACTGCTACGCCAAGCGTGACTGAAGGCGGCGTCGTTACTTACACCGCTTCGGTTACTGCTCCGGTTACCGGTTCGAACCTGGTCATCACCCTGGCCAACGGCCAACAGATCACCATCCCTGTCGGCGCAAGCTCGGGCACCGTGGACTTCGTTGCACCGAACAACGTGCACACCACTAACCCGGACCTGACCAACAGCATCACCGGCACTTCGGGCGGTAACTACGAGAAGCTGGATACCGCGGGTAATCCGGTGACCACCGTTACTGACGGTCCGGGCACCGATGACACCACCGGCCTGAAGCTGACCGCCACTGGTTCGGTCGCCGAAGGCGGCGAGATCGTCTACACCGCGACGCTGACCAATCCGGCTGGCACCGAAATGAAGGTCACCCTGAGCAATGGTGAAGTCATCACCATCGCCAAGGGCCAAACCGAAGGCAGCATCACCCTGCCAGCGCCATCGGACGACGTGTACATCGATGCGGGCGAAGTCAGCGTAACCATCGCTGGCACCACCGGCGGTGACTTCGAGAAAGTCGAAGTCGACCCGGCGGCCGCTGTGACTGAAGTCACCGACACCATCGACACCAGCACCGTTACGTTGACCGCCACTCCAAGCGTCACTGAAGGCGGGGTCGTTACCTACACCGCTTCCGTCACTGCTCCAGTTACCGGTTCTGCGTTGGTAGTTACTCTGGCCAACGGCCAACAAATCACCATCCCAGTCGGTTCGAGCTCCGGCACCGTGGACTTCGTTGCACCGAACAACGTGCACACCACTAACCCGGACCTGACCAACAGCATCACCGGCACCACCGGTGGTAACTACGAGAAGCTGGATACCGCGGGCAACCCGGTGACCACCGTCACCGACGGTCCAGGTACTGACGACACCACCGGTCTGAAGCTCACTGCTACCGGCTCGGTCGCGGAAGGCGGCGAAATCGTCTACACCGCCACCCTGACCAACCCAGCCGGCTCCGAAATGAAGGTCACCCTGAGCAACGGTGAAGTCATCACCATCGCCAAGGGCCAAACCGAAGGCAGCATCACTGTTCCGGCTCCGGAAGACGACGTGTACGTCGATGCAGGGGAAGTCAGCGTAACTGTCGCTGGTACCACCGGCGGCGACTTCGAGAAGCTGGATGTGGATAACACTCCAGCCGTCACCGAAGTGACCGACACCATCGACACTTCGACCGTCACCCTGACCGCCACGTCGAGCGTGACTGAAGGTGGCGTTGTCACTTACACCGCTTCGGTTACTGCTCCGGTAACCGGTTCGAACCTGGTGATCACCCTGGCCAATGGTCAGCAGATCACTATTCCGGTCGGCGCAAGCTCGGGTACCGTGGACTTCGTTGCACCAAACAACGTGCACACCACTAACCCGGACCTGACCAACAGCATTACCGGCACTTCGGGCGGTAACTACGAGAAGCTGGATACCGCGGGCAACCCGGTGACCACCGTTACTGACGGTCCAGGTACCGACGACACCACCGGTCTGAAGCTGACCGCCACTGGCTCGGTCGCGGAAGGCGGCGAGATCGTCTACACCGCGACGCTGACCAACCCAGCTGGCACCGAAATGAAGGTCACCCTGAGCAACGGTGAAGTCATCACCATCGCCAAGGGCCAGACCGAAGGCAGCATCACTGTTCCGGCTCCGGAAGACGACGTGTACGTCGATGCAGGGGAAGTCAGCGTGACCATCGCCGGCACCACCGGTGGCGACTTCGAAAAAGTCGAAGTCGACCCGGCTGCCGCTGTGACCGAAGTGACCGACACCATCGACACTTCGACCGTCACCCTGACCGCCACGCCAAGCGTGACTGAAGGTGGCGTTGTCACTTACACCGCTTCGGTTACTGCCCCAGTGACCGGCTCGAACTTGGTCATTACTCTGGCCAATGGTCAGCAGATCACCATCCCTGTCGGCGCAAGCTCGGGCACCGTGGACTTTGTCGCACCGAACAACGTGCACACCACCAACTCGGACCTGACCAACAGCATCACCGGCACCACCGGTGGCAACTACGAGAAGCTGGATACCGCGGGCAACCCGGTGACCACCGTTACTGACGGTCCAGGTACTGACGACACTACCGGCCTGAAGCTGACCGCCACTGGCTCGGTCGCGGAAGGCGGCGAGATCGTCTACACCGCCACCCTGACCAATCCGGCCGGCACCGAGATGAAGGTGACCCTGAGCAATGGTGAAGTCATCACCATCGCCAAGGGCCAAACCGAAGGCAGCATCACTGTTCCGGCTCCGGAAGACGACGTGTACGTCGATGCAGGGGAAGTCAGCGTGACTGTCGCTGGTACCACCGGTGGCGATTTCGAGAAAGTCGAAGTCGACCCGGCGGCTGCCGTGACTGAAGTGACTGACACCATCGACACTTCGACCGTCACCCTGACTGCGACGCCAAGCGTCACCGAAGGCGGCGTGGTGACTTACACCGCTTCCGTCACCGCTCCGGTAACCGGTTCGAACCTGGTGATCAACCTGGCTAATGGTCAGCAGATCACCATCCCGGTCGGTTCGAGCTCCGGCACCGTGGACTTCGTTGCACCGAACAACGTGCACACCACCAATCCGGACCTGACCAACAGCATCACCGGCACCACCGGCGGCAACTACGAGAAGCTGGACACTGCGGGCAACCCGGTGACCACCGTTACTGACGGTCCAGGTACTGACGACACCACCGGCCTCAAGCTGACCGCGACGCCAACAGTCAACGAAGGCGGCTCGATCACCTACACCGCGACGCTGACCAACCCGGCCGGCACCGAAATGAAGGTCACCCTGAGCAACGGTGAAGTCATCACCATCGCCAAGGGCCAGACCGAAGGCAGCATCACTGTTCCGGCTCCGGAAGACGACGTGTACGTCGATGCAGGGGAAGTCAGCGTAACTGTCGCTGGTACCACCGGCGGCGACTTCGAGAAGCTGGATGTGGATAACACTCCAGCCGTCACCGAAGTGACCGACACCATCGACACTTCGACCGTCACCCTGACCGCCACGCCGAGCGTGACTGAAGGTGGCGTTGTCACTTACACCGCTTCGGTTACTGCTCCGGTAACCGGTTCGAACCTGGTGATCAACCTGGCCAATGGTCAGCAGATCACCATCCCTGTCGGTTCCAGCTCGGGCACCGTGGACTTCGTTGCACCGAACAACGTGCACACCACCAACCCGGACCTGACCAACAGCATCACCGGCACCACCGGTGGTAACTACGAGAAGCTGGATACCGCGGGCAACCCGGTGACCACCGTCACCGACGGTCCAGGTACTGACGACACCACCGGTCTGAAGCTCACTGCTACCGGCTCGGTCGCGGAAGGCGGCGAAATCGTCTACACCGCCACCCTGACCAACCCAGCCGGCTCCGAAATGAAGGTCACCCTGAGCAACGGTGAAGTCATCACCATCGCCAAGTGCCAAACCGAAGGCAGCATCACTGTTCCGGCTCCGGAAGACGACGTGTACGTCGATGCAGGGGAAGTCAGCGTAACTGTCGCTGGTACCACCGGCGGCGACTTCGAGAAGCTGGATGTGGATAACACTCCAGCCGTCACCGAAGTGACCGACACCATCGACACTTCGACCGTCACCC
>NZ_OPYO01000001.1:0-23516 GCF_900275665.1 Pseudomonas sp. JV241A | reverse complement strand
TGCAGGGGAAGTCAGCGTGACTGTCGCTGGTACCACCGGTGGCGATTTCGAGAAGGTCGAAGTCGACCCGGCTACTGCCGTGACTGAAGTGGCGGACACTATCAACACCTCGACCGGCACCCTGACTGCGACGCCAAGCGTCACCGAAGGCGGCGTGGTGACTTACACCGCTTCCGTCACCGCGCCGGTCACCGGTTCTAACATGGAGATCAACCTGGCTAATGGTCAGAAGATCACCATCCCGGTCGGTTCGAGCTCCGGCACCGTGGACTTCGTTGCACCGAACAACGTGCACACCACCAATCCGGACCTGACCAACAGCATCACCGGCACCACCGGCGGCAACTACGAGAAGCTGGACACTGCGGGCAACCCGGTGACCACCGTTACTGACGGTCCAGGTACTGACGACACCACCGGCCTCAAGCTGACCGCGACGCCAACAGTCAACGAAGGCGGCTCGATCACCTACACCGCGACGCTGACCAACCCGGCCGGCACCGAAATGAAGGTCACCCTGAGCAACGGTGAAGTCATCACCATCGCCAAGGGCCAGACCGAAGGCAAGATCACCATCGATGCACCAAGCGACGATGTATACATCGACGCTGACAAGCTGAGCGTGACTGTCACTGGCACCACCGGTGGCGACTTCGAGAAGCTGGCTGTGGATAACACCCCGGCTGTCACCGACGTCAAGGACACCATCGACACCAGCACCGTAACCCTGACCGCCAGCACCAACAGTGTTGTCGAAGGCGGCGTGGTCACCTACACCGCGAAAGTCAGCGCGCCGGTGACCGGTTCCGACCTGGTCATCAACCTGGCCAACGGTCAGCAGATCACCATTCCTGTAGGCCAGAGCACCGGCACTGTGGACTACGTTGCACCGAACAACGTGCACACCACCAATCCGACCCTGACCAACAGCATCACCGGCACCAGCGGCGGCAACTACGAAAAACTGGTCAGCACCGGCAACACCAGCACCACCGTCACTGACGGCCCGGGCACCAAGGACTCCACCAGCCTGACCCTGACGGCGACTCCGACCGTGGCCGAAGGCGGCTCGATCACTTACGTGGCCAAGCTGAGCAACCCTGCTGGCACCGAGATGAAGGTCACCCTGAGCAACGGTGAGACCATCACCATCGCCGCAGGCCAGACCGAAGGCAAGGTGACCATCGCCGCGCCTGGCGATGACGTGTACATCGATGCCGGTAACGTCAGTGCGAAAATCACCGGCAGCACCGGCGGTGACTTCGAAGAACTGAAGGTCGACGGTTCGTCCGCCGTAACCAGCGTTACCGATACCATCGACACCACCAACCTGACCCTGAGCGCCACGCCCTCGGTCGCCGAAGGTGGCAACATCACCTACACCGCGACCTTGAGCAACAAGGCGCAGACCACGGTCACCGTGACCCTGAGCAACGGTGCAACCATCACCATCGATGCCGGCAAGACCACGGGCACGGCCAGCGTGCCTGCGCCAGCGGATGACGTGTACATCGATGCGGGCAGCGTCAACGCCACCATCACTGGCGCCACCGGTGGCAACTTCGAAGACCTGGCGATCAGCAAGCAGCCAGCCGTCACCCAGGTGACCGACACCATCGACACCACCACCGTCAGCATCAGCGGCACCACCTCGGTGGTGGAAGGTGACTCGGCCAACTACACGCTGACCCTGACCAACAAGGCGCAAACCGATGTAGTCATCAAGCTGACCTACAGCGGCACCGCCACCAACGGTGCGGACTACACCGGCGTCGCCACCGTGGTGATCAAGGCGGGCAGCGATGTGGGCACCTTCAGCGTGCCGATCATCCGTGATGGCATTGCCGAGAGTGCCGAGAACTTCACCGTGAAGATCGACTCGGCCACCGGCGGCAACTTCGAGAACCTGGCAGTCAGCGGCAGCGCGGGCAGTGTCACCACCACCATCGTCAGCAACGAGGCACCTGTTGCCGCGGGCGGCGCCGTGACCGGTACCGAAGACACCGACCTGGTGCTGAGCTGGGCCAACTTCGGCATCACCGATGCCGATACCCCGGCGGCCAACCTGGGCCTGACCATCACCAAACTGCCCGCCGACGGCGTGCTGCAGTACAAGGATGGCAACGTCTGGAAAACCCTGACCGAAGCCGATGCTGGCAAGGTCTTCAGCAAGGCCGACATCGATGCCGGCAAGCTGAAGTTCGTGCCGGATCGCAACGAGTCGGGTATCAATGCCAACGGTGGCACCGGCGTCGGCAACAAAGAGGCCGACTACGCACACATCAAGTTCAAGCCAACCGATGGCCAGGGCCTGGGCAACGAAAGCACCGTCAAGGTCGACATCACTCCGGTGGCCGACAAACCTGACCTGAACATCGGCAGCAACAACGTCAACTCGATCGGCCTGGTCAAGGAAACCTGGAACAGCCTCAGCGGCCTGGGTACCAACGGCAACGGCATCACCGGCGATGCACTGAAGACCGTGTTCGACAACTCGGGCAAGGCCAACAGCAGCTCGCTGGTCACCAATGCCCAGTCCGACGCCAGCGTCGTCGGCGGTTCGGGCTCGAAGACTTCCGGCCTGATCTACCTCGAAGCGGGTAAGACCTACAGCTTCAGCGGTGTCGGCGATGACAGCCTGCTGATCACCATCGGCGGCAAGAACGTGGCCCAGGCCACCTGGGGCGCGGGCGGTGCGATCAGCGGTTCGTTCAAGCCGACCATCAGCGGCTACTACACCCTGGATATCTACCACGCCAACCAGAGCGGCCCGGGCAGCTACGACGTCAACCTGTCGGTCAATGGCAGCACCCCGGTCGACCTGAACAACGCCAACATCCCGATGTACCCGGGCGTGAACGAGCTGACCAATGCTGGCGTCACCGTCGGCGAGTTGCACGGTGCCAATGGCGAAGGCTACTACCAGGGCTACAAGCTCAATGAAGGCGCCGAGAACGGCACCGTCAAGCTGGTCGGTATCTCCACCAACCTCACCGACACCGATGGTTCGGAAACCCTCAGCGTCAAGCTGGGCGGCATTCCGGCAGGCTCGGTACTGAGCGATGGCGCCGGCCACACTGTCACCGTCGGCAGTAGCCAGGTCGACGTCACCGGCTGGAACCTCAACGGCCTGAGCATCAAGCCGCCAGCCTACTACCAGGGCCAGTTCGACGTGACCGTCACTTCGACGGCCACCGAGAAGGCCAACGGCAGCACCGACTTCACCCAGGGCACGATCAAGGTCACCGTTTACCCGGATACCTATGCCACCACCAACCTGACGTCCGATAACGACAGCCGCGACTTTGGCACCAACAACGACATCGTGGTCGCCGACGTCAATGGCTTGCATGTAACCCCAGGGCAGGATTACAACCTGGCGTTCATTGTCGATACTTCAGCCAGTATGGGTTACGCCGGTGTGGACGCGGCGAAGAAATCCCTGGAGTCGGTGTTCAACACCCTGGCTAACAGTGTCAAAGGTGCTCAGTCGGGTACGGTGAATATTCTGCTGGTGGACTTCTCCACCCAGGTCAACACCACCTTCTCGATCAACCTGGCCGACAATGGTGGACTGGCAGCGCTGCAAGCTGCACTGAAGAAGCTGACTCCCGGCGGCAATACCAACTACGAAGATGCGTTCAAAACCACCGCCAACTGGTTCCAGAACCTCAAGGACACCGGCAGTGACGGTAGCAACCAGACGTTCTTCATTACCGATGGCCAGCCAAACGTTTCTCAAGGCAACGAGCGAGGTAACCCGACGTTCAAAGACTCGGGCTACTCGATGGATAGCGTACTGGCCTCGCTGAACTACAAACTGGGCAATGTCATCAGCAATGAAATGGTCGGTGGCTACAACCGGATCAGTATCGACAAGCAGGGTAACCTCTCGTCTCAATACTGGGATGGCTACCGCTGGCGCGCCGACAGCAACGCTTCGGGCGAGTTGCACGCGCAAGGTGATGGCACCTATGAGTTGTCGAGCCAGAACTGGTATTACGTCGACGCCAACTCCAAAGAGTCTTTCCTGTTGCTGTCGAAGCATTCGAGCGTGGAAGCGATCGGCCTCAATGGCGGGGTCAACTCCAACGATCTGAAACCATACGACACCGATGGTAAACCGCAGGCCAACATCGACCCGAGCAAACTGGCCGAAGCGATTCTTGGCCATACCGAGGCCAGCCTGCCGGGCAACGATGCAGTCAGTGGCGGCGACGGCAATGACATCCTGTTCGGTGACCTGGTCAGTTTTGACGGCATCGCCGGCAACGGCGTCGAAGCCATGCAAGCCTATGTGGCCGGCAAGCTGGGCGTGGACCAGGGTGATGTCGACGGACGCGTGCTGCACCAGTACATCGCCGAGCACGTCAGCGAGTTTGATGTATCACGTACTGGCGATGGCAAGGACACGCTGCTCGGTGGCGACGGCAACGACATTCTCTTCGGCCAGGGTGGCAACGACTACCTCGATGGTGGCAAGGGCAATGACATCCTGCTCGGCGGTACCGGCAATGACACCCTGCTTGGCGGTGAAGGCAACGACATCCTCATCGGCGGCAAGGGCGACGACATCATGACCGGCGGCAGCGGTGCCGATACCTTCGTATGGAAGGCCGGCGACACCGGCAAGGACGTGATCAAGGACTTCAAGGCTGCCGAAGGTGACCGTCTGGACCTGAGCGACCTGCTCCAGGGCGAGAAGGCCAGCACCATCGACAACTACCTGAAGATCACCACGGTCAACGGCGAGTCGACCCTGCAGGTCAGCTCCGAAGGCAAGCTCAACGCTTCTGGCGGCCTGGCCAATGCCAATGTGACGATCAAGCTGGAAGGGGTCAACTGGGCCAATACCACGATCAACTCGCTGGTTACCGGTGCCGACCCAACCATCAAGATCGACCACTCCAACAGTTGATCCACAGCCTGCGCCAGCCCTCCCGGGGCTGGCGCGGCGCTTCGGACTTTGCCTGCACCGTATTCACAGCGCATACTCGCTCGCCGGGGCTACACGCCCGGCCAGCTTGGCCTATGCTGCTGACTGCGGATACGGACTGACATTCAGAGGGATACCCCCATGTTCTACGTGCAACGCGATGCACAGGGCCAACTGGTCCGGGTAGAGGCCGCACCCTACGCCGAATACACGGAGATGCTCCCGGCCGACCATGCCGAGGTCCAGGAGTGGTTCGCCGACGACGTAGTCGAGAACAGCCTCAAGCAGCTCAAACAGAGTGACCTGGACATGATCCGGGTGCTCGAGGACTTGATCGAGGTGCTGACCACCAAAGGCGTGATCAGCATCACCGACCTGCCGGCCGGCGCTCAGGCCAAACTGCTCAGCCGATCCAATGCCCGTCAGGTGCTGGGCGGCCTGACCAACCTGATCGATGACAGTGAAGAACACAGCGGCCTGATCTGACTGGCGCAGGCCCGTTGCGGGCCTGCAGCCGCTTGCCTCAACGCCAGGGTGCCGGCTCGCCGACCAGTCGTCCCTGAACCCCCTGAATACCCATCTCGCGCAATACCTTGAGCTCACCTTCGGTTTCGACCCGCTCGGCAATCAGCGGCAAGTCGATGCTGTGCGCTGCGCGCTGGATCGCTTCGATGAACAGGCGCTTGTGCCGTTCGTGGTCGATGGTGCGGATGTAGCTGCCGTCGATCTTCAGGTAGGCCAGACCCAGGTGTGCAAGGTTGCCGATCATGCTGAAACGTCCGCCGAAACGCTGCAGGCTGAGGCTGAAACCCAGTACCCGCAGGCGTCGGGTGAGCTGCTCAAGCACGGCTTGTTCAGGCAGTTGTTCTTCACCGATTTCCAGGGTCAGGCGCGGACCCAGCACGGCATTCTGGCCGAGCAGGTCATAGACCCGCTGCAACGCCTTCGGATCGGCCAGGGTCGCTGCCGACAGGTTAAGGGCCAGCGCTTCCTTGTGGGTGTGCATGTGCTTGAGCACTTGCTCGAGCATCAGCACATCGAGCCGCGCCGACCAGCCAAAACGCTCCAGCCAGGGCAGGAAGCGTCCAGCGGCGATGGCCTGGCCCTGGGCGTCGAGCACCCGCGAGATCACCTTGTAATGCAGCACCCGCTCCGGTGCATCACAGGCCACCACCGGCTGGAAGAACAGCTGGAAGCGCCCCTGCTGCAACGCTTCATCGAGCAGGGTATGCCAGGCATGGTGGGTATCGCCGGCTTGCGGCGCAGTACCCTGCTCCAGGCACACCCAGCCTGGCTCCAGCTGGCTTTCAGCGCGCGCCAGGGCTTCGTCAGCCAGCTTGAGCAAAGCCTGGGGCTCGTCACCCGGGCTGTAAGGGGCCATGCCGATGCAGGCGACCGGGGTTACATCACTGGCGCCGGTATCGGCCAGGCTCTGCAGGGTCACTTCCAGGGCCTGGGCCAGCTGGATCGCCTCTTCATGCACCAGCCCCGGCGCCAGCACGGCAAACTCGCCGCCGCGGCTGCGGGTAATCAGGTTGTTGGTTTCCGGGTAGTTGGCGCAGGTGCGTTGCAGTTGCTGGCCAACCGCCTGCAGCAACTGGTCGGTACGCTGACCGCCCAGGCGCTGGTTGAGCCCGGCCAGGTCCTTGACCCGCAGCAGCAACAGGTAACCCGGGCGCGCCTCTTCGAGGTTGCTGACCAGGGCGTTGAGCTGCATCTCAAAATAGCGGCGGTTGGCAAGCCCGGTGAGGCTGTCCTGGTACGACTCGACCCGCAGCTTTTCGCTACGCTCGGCCTGCTCCTTGAACAGCGCCTTGAGCTTTTCTACCATCTGGTTCATGGCCTGCACTACCCGGCGCAGTTCCGGGGTACGCGGCAAGTCCGGCAAGCTGAGGAACTCGCGCCGGGCGATGGCGTGGGACTGCGCCACCATGTAATCCAGCGGCTTGAGCTGGCGGCGCAGCAACAGCGCGCCGAGCACCGCACTCAAGGCGCCGCACAGCAGCAGCCAGCCGAGGCTGCCCAGGGCACTCTGCCAAAGCTTGGCCAAGGCGAACATCGGATGGCTGACCACCTCGACCCGTGCCGCCTGCTGCCAGCCGCGGCTGACGATGGCATCGCCACCGGCGGGCTCCAGGCCAATCAGGCGAATGAACCAGGCCGGCACACCGTTGGCATCTGGCTCGGCGTGGCGCTCGACCAGCAAGGCATTGGAGCCCGTGTCGATGACCTTGATGCTCGAATAATAACCACTGTCGAAGATCGAGCTGACCATCAGCTCGACCATCGCCGGGTCGTCGATATTCGGCGTCAGCGACAGCGCCAGGGCCGTGGCGGCGTCCTGGGCATGGGAGCGCAGCTGGTTGACGTACTGGCTGCGCGAACTCTCCAGGCTGACCATGAAGCTGCCGCTGAAGGCGACTACCAGGAACAGGCAGATGGCAAGCAGCAATTGTTTGAACAGTGACATCTGTGCTCCTTCAGTAAGCCGGCTCGGCGGGGAAGCCTTCGGCCTGCATCTTCTTCAATAGATCCTGCCAGCGCGACAAGCGCTTGGTGTCGCCCACCTTCTTGTTGCCACCCGCACCGGTCAGCCACAGGCCTTCACCGTTGAAGGAATACACCGGCAACAGGTCCGGCCGCTGGCTGGCGGGCTTGATCGCGTCGATCAGGCTGTCGAGCACCAGTGGCATGGCCTCCGGGCTTGAATAATAGGTCAGGACCATGTGCGCGCGATTCTGGCGCAAGGCCTTGACGTAGGTAATCCGCAGTTTTTCGGCAGGAACACCGAGCCGGCGCAGGCTGAAATACTTGGCGATAGCGTAGTCTTCACAGTCGCCGGCGCCCTTGATCAACGACTGCACCGGGGTTGCCCAGTAGTCCACCTCGCGCCACAGGTCGATATCCTCGACATAGCGAAGCTGCTGGTTGAAGAACTGGTTGACCACTTTCAGGCGTTCGGCCTCGCTGCCCTGCTTCTGGGTCGCCAACAGGTTCTGCCAGGCATCGACCCGGCCTTGACCAGGCCCCAAGGGCCCGTACAACGACTGGGCGCGGCGGCTGATCTGCGAGAAATCCCAATCGGCGTGCAGACCGCCCAGCAACAGGCAGCCGAGCACCACGGCAAGGCCAAGCCGACGCACAGTCAATTGAACAGCCAGAGGTATCGCCAATGCGAACAATCCGCGCAGACCTGTGGAAAACGCCGATGGTGCGGCCTCGACCCGGAAAAAACAATGGCACCTTACAATCATCGCGCCATCAAACTGTTGATCACGGGCAACCCCTTGTCAGGCGTGGGCTGCAACCCGGCTTCCCTTGAGCAAAAACTTCCTTCACGATAGCAAGCAAGCGGCCGTTGATTGCTGTTTCGTTAGTGAAATCAGGGCTCTCGTCGGCGCGGTTTGACAAGTAAATCTCCCCTAACTAGTGTTATTGGATCCTGGATCCAAAACCGTTTCGACTTCAGGCAGAGACAGCGTGGCCGAAAAAACCAAACTTCTGAGCGACATTCTGGGCGGTGGCGAGCAAGTTCCGCCCCACCTGGCGCGCAGTGTGATTGAAGAGCGGCTGCGCAGTGCCATCCTCGATGGTCGCCTGGCGCCGGGCATGGCCTTGCGTCAACAGGAACTGGCCACCTTGTTTGGCGTCAGCCGCATGCCGGTGCGCGAGGCCCTGCGCCAGCTCGAAGCGCAGTCGCTGCTGCAGGTAGTGGCGCACAAGGGCGCCGTGGTCGCGCCACTGATCGGCGAAGATGCCGTGGATACCTACGCCTTGCGGGTCCTCCTGGAGTCCGAGGCCCTGCGCCAGTCGATCCCCTTGCTCGACGCCGAGGATATTGCCATGGCTCGCGGCTATATCGCGGAGCTGGAAAACGAAACCCGGCATGCCGAAATCGGTCGCCTGAACCGCCTGTTTCACATGAGCCTGTACAGCAAGGCGCCCAACCAGAAGCTGCTGCGCCTGATTGAAAACGAGCTCAATGAAGAAGAACGCTTTCTGCGCTTCCACCTGTCGTCGATGGGCCTGGGCAAGCTGACCCAGGACGATCACATCGGGCTGGTGGACGCCGCTAACGACAAGTCGGTTGAAGATGCCATCAGGATCCTCGAACGCCACCTGAACAACGGGGCAAAAACGATCAAGGCCTACCTGAGCAGACAATCGGCAGAGTGAACCCACAGCCATGGCCGGCGACCCCGGCCACTGGCAGCAATCGCGCTCGGGGCACACCTTGAGCGGAAGGAAAGGCAGTGCACGCTCCCACTCTTCAGCGCAGAACCGTACCGGGCTCTGCCCAGCCGCCGCAGATCCGCCTGATCTGCCTCGCCTGCAGTCAGGACCATCTGAGCCAATACCGCGCCTGGTCCGTAGCGCTCAATGACCATATCGAACTGGTGACCGTCAACGTCCTGGCCTATGGCGACCTGACCCGTCCACTGCCCTTGCAAAACAATCCCACCCTGATCGCCGCCCTGGTCGAACGCTTGCAGGTCTACCTGCACAAACCCCATGCGCTGTTTGGTCAGGGCGTAGGGGCGCAGTTGGCTTTCGCCCTGGCCCGCAACACCGAGCAACTGCACCCGGGCCAGACCCGCCATCTGTTTGTCTCGACCAGCGACAGCCCTTCAGCTGATGCAGGCGAGGCCCCGGCCGGGCTCAAAGTGCCAGTCACTGCGCTGTATCCGTCAGGGTATCTGCCGCGCATGCTGGGTTGGCACGACTACAGCTGCCGGGAGATCGAGCTGATCGAACTGCCCGATGACCAAGGCGAAGCCCCCCGGTTCAACCAGCGCCTGATTCAAATCATCAATACGCACCTGGGCCTGCTTAGCCTCTGACCCCTCCAGACATACCCATCCCCTGCCCTCAAGGGGTGCTCTCGCGCCCCTGATTTGTCTCTTCCTGTTTCAGCCAGCCATGGCGGCCCCTGCATTTTCGGCACACTCTTACCCGCGCAGCGACCGCTGATTGCCCTCGGGCGGACCTGGTCGTCTGCTTTTTGCACACCTGCAGAAGGAGCCTAGCGCCGGGCAAGGACCGATATCGATCAGCTGCCCCTTAGAGTCAACCAGGTCCGACTTCCATTCTTCTGTGCTCCGAGTGAGGCATTCACTCACGCAGTTTTTATTCTGACACTTCGTTGCCGGAAGGAGCACTTACCTATCAATAAAACTTCAAACTAAAGTTTTAATTACTCACTTCGCACTCGAAAAAACCAACTAAAAATATAATTAACAAAGTTATTGCCGAACACTTAAAAGTTGTTCTAACTTTTTATAGGCACGGGCCAGCCTGACCACAAAGCCCCCGTCAACCTGAGAAAAGTGATGCTTATTGCATCGATACGCCTGTCATCACGCAGCTATCGAACTGTTCGGTCGAGGCCCCTGCTCGGCCATTGAAAACTTCGAAACTGTCGATGAAGGCCGATTGACCGGACATTAGCCACTGACAAGGAAACCCCATGAATACGTTGACTTCGCATCTTATCGCCCGCAAAGCCGAACTTGCCGCCCACCCGATCTTTGCCGAAATAGATTCTTTGCCGGTATTGCAGCGGTTCATGGAAACCCATGTATTTGCTGTCTGGGATTTCATGTCGCTGACCAAGCGCCTGCAGCAGGAGCTGACCTGTATCCAGCTGCCCTGGCTACCACCGCTTGACCCCAACGCCGCCCGCCTGATCAACGAGATCGTCCTCGGCGAAGAGTCCGACGATTGCCTGGGCCAGGGGCATTACAGCCATTTCGAGCTGTACCTGGACGCCATGCGCGAAGTTGGCGCCAGCACGGCGGCGATCGAGCGCTTCGTCAGCCTGCAGCGTGAAGGTGTTGGTTACGCCAGCGCCCTGCAGCGCGCTGGCGCCAGCGAGGCGGCCCGGCAGTTCGTCAGCCACACCCTGGAGACCGCCCTTGGCGCACCGGCCCATAGCGTCGCTGCGGCCTTCCTGCATGGGCGCGAAAGCGTCATTCCAAGCATGTTCCAGCGCATCCTCGATGACTGGGGCATCACCGGCGAACAGGCGCCGACCTTCCGTTACTACCTGCAACGGCATATCGAGGTCGACGCCGAAGACCACGGCCCAGCCGCCGAAGCCCTGCTGACAAGGCTGGTAAAAAGCGACCCGGTGCAGCAGCGCCAAGTGCTGGAAGCCGCCATCGCCGCCATCGACAGCCGCATCGCCCTGTGGGACCGCCTGCGCCTGTCGATGCGCGAAACCGTCGCGGAGGTCAGTGCATGAACGCCCTCGATTACCATTCCTTCGCTGAGGCCTGGGAGAGCCACGCAACCATCCGCACCCGGCCACGACGACTGGTCGAGGACGATCAGCGGCTGATCTACCCGCTCAGCCGCCAGCCGCTGGTGCTCAGTGAGACCTTTGTGCGCGAGTGCCCGCAGCAACGCGATTTCGCCCTGGCCCAGAGCTTGTACAAGTTCATCAACGACGTGGTGATTTTCGAGACCGAGATTGTCGACCGCACGGCGCGGCGGATCGCCAAGGACCGCTTCGCCATTCGCTTTCCGTTCGCCTGTCGCTACGACGCCATGACCGTGGTGGTAGATGAGGACTACCACGCCCTGGTAGCCATGGACTTCATGCAACAAACCATCGCCCTGACCGGGATCGAGCCGATTGCCCTACCCCGGGAGATTGAACTGAGCCGGGCGATACCTGCGGCCCTGGCGCTGGCGCCGGAGCACCTTCGCGACGCCCTTGAGCTGATTTGCGTAGGTATCGCCGAAAACACCCTGACCGACGATGTCGCCGCCTTCGCCCGGGATGACACGGTCAAGCCCTCGGTGAAGGGCCTGATGGCCGACCACCTGCTCGACGAAGGCCGCCATTCAAGTTTCTGGGCGCGGCTGGTGCACATCTACTGGCACAGCGCCCCCGAGGCGGACCGGCAATGCATCGCCGAAATCCTGCCGGTGTTTCTCGCCCAGTACCTGACCAACGACATCCAGAAAGGCTTCGACTTCGCCCTGACCGATCACCTGCCGATCAGCGAGGCCGCGCGACAAACGCTGCGCCAGGAAGTGACGGCGATGGCCTACCCGATCGACCACCGGCACCCGCTGCTGGGCAACATTCTGCGCCTGTTCCGCGCCAGTTCCATGCTCGACTCGCCCTGCGTGCAACAAGCCCTGGCGCACTACCTGCCCGAACCAAGGAGATAGCCATGAGACGCCTGGAAATCCTTCTGATCGGCACAAGCCCGGCACTGACCTTGCTGCACCAGGACCTGCTCGACCACGGTCACGCGCTGTACCTGGCCGACAGCGCCGCGGCCTTGCAACAACGCCCGTGGCGCCAGCCACGGTTGCTCATCGATGACGGCAGCCTGGCACTGTGTGCCAGCGATTGGCACGGCCTGGACGACTGCGCGCTGTTGAGCCTGCGCCTGGGCATTCACCTGCAAAGAGACCTGCAAAGCGCTGGCGAGCTGCCGACACTTGAGCTTTTGTGCTGGACCGGCAGCGCCACCGCACAGCGCCTGATCGAGCGCCAGCGCTTGGGCCCGGAGACGTCCGGCAATGGTCAACAGTTGCGCCTGAATGCCATCGCCAGCCTGCAAGAGATGCTCGCGCTGCACGTCAGCCGCTTCTCGCGAAACCCCGACTACCTGCAGCAAGCAGCCGCCATCAACCCCGGGCAGGAGGATCTGCAACAAGGTCTCGACTGGCTGGAGCAGTTGGCCTGGTTCCATCGTTTCAACCAGAGCGAAAATCAGCCAATGCTCGCAGCTGCCGAGGTGCCGCTGATCGAGCGCCTGGAACAGAGCCTGCGGGTTCATGCCGACAGCCCAGCGCTGAACCTGAACGGCCAGCGCATCAGCTATGCACAGTTGCACGCCTTGGCGGCAGCGATCCTGCAACGGTTGCCTGTTTTACCGACCGCAACTGAACCGCCAGTGATCGGCGTTTGCCTGGGCAAATCCGCTGCGCTCTACGCCAGTGTGCTCGCCGTATTCGGCTATGGGGCAGTGTATTTGCCGCTGGACCCGGCGCACCCCGCCGAGCGCCTGCGCTATATCCTCAAGAATGCCGGCGCCAGCCTGCTGCTGCATGACGGGCAGGTGCCGCTGGATGAGCTGAAAGTACCGAGCCTGGACCTGCGCCAGCTGCCCACGCCGCTGACGCAGCCACTGCCGTCATTGCTGCGCCAGCGACCGGCGCCAGACGCCCCCTGCGTGGCGATCTACACCTCGGGCACCACCGGCCAGCCCAAGGGCGTGCTGCTCAGCCAGCGCAACCTCAGCCACTTCCAGACCTGGTACAGCGCCCATGTGCAGCTGGATCAGCAAAGCCGGGCGCTGCAGTTTTCGACCATCGGTTTCGATGCCTCGTTGCTGGATATCCTGCCGACCTGGGTGTGCGGCGGCGAGCTGGTGGTACCCACTGAAGACCAGCGCCGCGACCCGGCGCAGTTGCTGACGCTGATGCGCGAACAGCAAGTGACCCATGCCTTTCTGCCGCCGGCGCTGCTGAGCATCCTGCCGCGCGATCAGAACCTGCGCTTGAGCCACCTGATCACCGGTGGCGATGTCTGTGAGCCCGAGGTGATTGCCCGCCTGGCCGGGCAGTGCCAGCTACACAACATCTACGGCCCGACCGAAACCACGGTGCTGGCCACGACCCGGGTGTTCCAGGCTGACGACAACAACCGCAACCTGGGCTGGCCGATCGCCAACACGCGGGTTTTGATTCTCGACCAAGGCCTGCAACCTGTAGCCGAAAACACCCCCGGTGAGCTGTACATCGCAGGGCCGGGCGTTGGCCTGGGCTACCTGAACAATCCAGCCCTGAGCAATGAGCGCTTTATCACCTTGACGCTTGCCGGCGGCAGCCCGCTGCACCTGTACCGCACTGGCGATATTGGTAAATGGACAGCCGACGGTATCGAGCTCTGTGGTCGGCGCGACAGCCAGGTGAAGATTCGCGGCTTTCGGGTCGAACCGGAAGAGATCGAGCATTGCCTGCGCAGCAGCGGCCTGTTCCATCAGGTGGCCGTGGTCATCGATGCTCAGCGGCGGATCCTGGCGTTCTGCGCGCAAGCTACGGCTGACGATGGCGAAGCCGCCCTGCGCCTGCATGCCGAGCAACAGCTGCCCGACTACATGCGTCCGGCCTTTTATCAGCAACTGGCGCAGATGCCCTACACCGCCAACGGCAAGATTGATCGCCAGGCGTTGCTGGCGATACCGCCGGGGCTGACGCAGAGCAATCATCACTTCGGCCCGGTAACCTCTGTCGAAGCGCAGCTGGTTGGCGTGTGGAGCGAACTGCTCGAACTACCCGAGCAGGACATATCCACTGACGCCAGCTTCTTCAGCCTCGGCGGCCATTCGATCCTGCTGTCACGCCTCTTGCTGGCTGTTCGCGAACAGTTCGACCGCGGCATTGCGATCAACCGGTTTATCGAGATGCCTACGGTGCAACGCCTGGCCACGCTGGTCAGCGGTGAGCAAGCACAGCTGCTCGGCCTCGATCCGCAGGCCGAACGCGATGCCTGCCGCGAACTGGGTTTGCAGATTCTGCCGATGGCGCAGCTGGGCGACGTGCACAAGGTGATCGTCACCGGGGCCAACAGTTTTCTCGGCGTGCACCTGGTTGAAGCGCTGCTTGAATGGGGCGCCAGCGAAGTCGCTTGCCTGGTGCGCTGCAGTGCCAGTCAGTCAGCGCAGCAACGGTTCACCGCAGCGCTGATGGAGAACGGTTTACACCGGCTCGACATGAGCCGGGTGAAAGTTTTCGCGGCCGACCTGCGCCAGCCTCGCCTGGGCCTGGCCGAGGCCGAGTATGCCTATCTGGACAGCGAGTACGGCGCACTGATGCACAACGCCGCGCAGGTCAACCATGTGCTGGATTACCGCAGCCTGGCCGCCGACAACGTCGAGCCACTGTTCGAGTGCCTGCGCCTGTGCGAAGGCCGACGCAAAAAGGTCTTCAATTTCGTTTCGACCCTGTCGGCGTGCAGCGCCATCGACGCCGACGGCCAGGTGCTGGAGCAGGATCCGGCCGCAACACCGCCAATCTACATACGCAACGGTTACAACCTGAGCAAATGGGTGGGCGAGCGCATCCTCCAGCGCGCCCGCGACCAGGGTGTATGGGTCAACCTGTACCGCCCCGGCAATATCACCTTCGACAGCCGCAATGGCATCTGTCAGCCCCAGCGCAACCGCCTGATGCTGATGCTCAAGGGCTCGCTGCAGCTCGGCCAGGTGCCTGCGCTGGAGCTCAACTTCGACCTGATGCCGGTGGATTTTCTCGCCCGCTTCATCGCCTTCCACAGCAGCCGCTACCAGCCCGAACAGGCGGTGTTCAACCTGCACAACCCGGAGCCTTTGAGCTGGAGCGACTACGTCTCGGTGTTCCGCGACAGTGGCAGGCCGTTCGAGCTGGTCAGCGTCGAGCAGTGGCAACGGCAGTTGCGCCGGGTCGACCGCGACAACGCCCTGTTCGATGTCCTGGGCTTCTACCTGGACGGCTTCGAGGAAGACATCGGCGACATCTCGTTGATCCGGCACGGCAATGCCCGCGCCGGGGTCGAGCGCATGGGCGCCCGCTACCCGCAGAAAACCCCGCAGTTGCTGCAACGCGGCTGCCAGTACCTGCACGACATCGCCTTCATCTGAGCACCTTCAACCCACGCAGGAGACTTAACCATGCAAGCACTTCAACCCGACACCCTGATCCGCAACCCTGCCGGCTGCCGTGTGGTGGCCAGTGTCGACATCGCCAGCGATGCCGCCAGCATCTGGAATATCGTCGGCAATTTCGCCGGCTTTCCGGTGTTCATCCCGGCCTTGGCGCACATCGAGATGACCGGCAGCGGCGTGCGTTCAGTGCGCAAGAAGCTGTTCAAGGACGGCAACGTGGTCATCGAGCAGCTCAATAGCCGCGACGACCAGGCCATGTGCATGACCTGGAGCCTGATCTACACCAGCCTGAACATCGGCAACCTGTGGGCGGCGATGCAGGTCGAGGCGCTGGGCGAGCGCCAGGCGCGGGCAACCTGGACCATCCAGGCCGAGCCGTGGGAAGGCGGCAGCGAGGCGCTGCCGGGCTTTCAGGCGTTTTTGCAGGGGTTTGCCGATGAGGCGATGAACAACGTGAGGAATTTGTTGAGCTAACCCCGGTCGGCGGGGCAAGCCCGTTCCTACAAGAGCGAGCTTGCCCTGATCAACAGTTGCAAAATATTCCAAGGATGCCAACAATGAGACTAATTATCATTTATGACCCCTTCAGCAGCGCACCTTCATGCCCTCTCGAGAGTCCGTGTACACGCTTTACAGCCATCACCACGGCTGGCTGAACACCTGGCTGCGCAGCAAGCTGGGCAATGCCGCCGATGCCGCGGATCTGGCCCAGGACACCTTCGTGCGCCTGTTGCAGCGGCGCGAACTGCTGGAGCTGAATGCACCCCGGGCGTTCCTGCGCACCATCGCCCTGGGCCTGGTGATCGACCACTGGCGCCGTGAAGAGCTGCACCGCGCCTACCTTGAAGCCCTGGCGCATCTGCCAGAAGCCGAAGTGCCCTCGGTTGAAACTCGCGAACTGTTGCTGGAACTGCTCGAGCGCATCGCGCAGATGCTCGACGGCCTTAAACCGAAAGTGCGCCGCGCTTTTCTCCTGGCGCAGTGCGAAGGCCTGAGCCACAAGGAAATTGCCGAACAGATGGGCGTGTCCCTGCGCTCGGTCGAGCGCTATGTGGCCGATGCGCTTTATCACTGTTACCTGCTGCGCTACGAGTCAGAGGCGTAAGCCGGCATGACAACCCTCAATCCTGGCCCGCGAGTGGTCAAGCAGGCCATCCACTGGATGCTCAAGCTGCGCGAAAGCGGCCACAACGCGCGGCTGCAGCAGCAATGCGAACAGTGGCGTGCAACCCATCAGGAACACGAGCTGGCCTGGCAACGGGTGCAGTCCCTGCATCAGGAGCTCAACCTGCGCGCCGTGCCGGGTGCCAGTGTAGCTTTGCAGACCTTGGAGAACAGCAGCCAGCGCCTGCAACGGCGCCAGGCCCTGAAGCTGCTCAGCGGCGTGCTGGTGTTCGGCTCGGCGGCCTGGCTGGGCAAGGATCTGCAGGTTATCAGCCCGTTGACCGCGGATTTTGCCAGTGGCACCGGCCAGCGGCGCAGCGTGCGCCTGCCGGATGGCTCGTTGCTGCAGCTGAACACCAACAGCGCCGTCGACCTGGCCTTCGAGGCCGATCAGCGCCTGATTCGCCTCAAGCACGGTGAGTTGCTGCTGACCTGCGCCAAGGATACGAGCGCTCCTGGCCGCCCCTTGCTGGTAAGCACCCGCGATGCCTTGCTTCAAGGCTTCAACGGCCACTTCGTGGTGCGCCAGGACGACAACTGCACCCGCGTCAGCGTCAGTCAGGGTACCGTCGTCATCCACTCGCCAGGCCCTACGCAATGGATTCACGCCGGCCAGAGCTATCGCCTGGATACCCGGGGCGCAACCCTCCTACAGAATCAGGACATGGATGCCGGCGCCTGGGCCGAAGGGCTGATCGTCACCCGCGACATGCGCCTGGGCGATTTCCTCGCCGAAGTCGGGCGCTATCGCCACGGTTATGTGAGCTGCGCCGATGACATTGCCGACTTGCGCCTGTCCGGTGTGTTCCGCCTTGAGGACACCGACAAACTGCTGCAACTGCTGCCGCAGACGCTGCCGGTGACGGTCAGCTATCGCACTCGCTGGTGGGTGCGCCTCGAGCGACTGGCCTGAACAATTTTTTTTGGCGGGTTTTACCAACGAGTCCGGCTAGGACAGTAAGCGACTCCTTCTGCCCTTACCGACTCTACGGATGCTCTCCATGCGTAATGCTTCGCCCCTGTTGCGGCTCAACAAGAAGAATGATTTTCAACCTGTCTTAGATTCTGCCACGAGCAGCATCCTCGGTAAGGCCATCCGCGCCGCGCTGCTCGGCACCGCCCTGGGCATTGCTGCTGTACCGGCCGGGACGCTTGCCGCGCAAGCGGGCAGTGTCAGCCAGCAGTACAACATCCCCGCCGGCTCCCTGGATGATGTGCTCAACCAGTTCGCCCGCAAGGCCCAGATCACCTTGTCGAGCACCCCGCAAATGACCCAGGGCCTGCAGTCGCCAGGCCTGCAAGGCAGTTACGCCACCGACCAGGCGCTGCGCCAATTGCTCAACGGCTCGGGCCTGGAGGCCGTCAGCCAGGATGGCGGCAGCTTTGTGCTGCGGGCTCAGCCACAGGACGCAGCGCTGTCGTTGCCAAGCACAGAAGTGCGCGAGTTCGCCCTGGGTAACGCGCTGGGCAGCATGGAAGGCTACAACGCCACCCACAGCCAGGTCGCGACCAAGACCAGTGCGCCGATTCTGGAAACCTCGCAGTCGGTGTCGGTGGTTACCCGTCAGCAAATGGACGACCAGGGCTCGCAGACCGTGGCCCAGACCATGCGCTACACCCCTGGCGTGCTGACCAACCCCTATGGTGCGACTCACCGCTACGACTACGTGGCCATGCGCGGCTTCAACGACGGCTCTGTGGATAACATCTACCTGGACGGTCTGAAGTCCATGGGTGACAGCGGCACCTACAGCACCATGCAGGTCGATCCGTACTTCCTTGAGCGGGTGGATATCCTCAAGGGGCCGTCTTCGGTGCTCTATGGCCGCAGCTCGCCCGGCGGCCTGGTCGCGCTGACCAGCAAGAAGCCGCTGTACGAGACCTATCACCAAGTGCAGGCCACTGTCGGCACCCAGGGCCAGCGTGGCGTTGGTTTCGACTTCAGCGGCCCGCTGGATGACGACAAGCGCATCGCCTACCGTCTGGTGGGCGTCGCCGATCAGTCCGACACCCAGTTCGACCACAACGAAGAAAAACGCTTCGCCCTGGCGCCGACCGCCAGCATCAACTTCAGCGAAGATACGTCGCTGACCCTGCAGGCCTACCTGCAGCATGACCCCGACGGCGGTTATCACGGCGGCGTTCCGGCCGATGGTGCGCTGCACCAGCGCAATGGCCGGCGCATCTCCGATCACTTCTTCGAAGGCGAGCCGGGCGTCGACCGTTACGAGCGTGACCAGCAGTCGTTCGGCTACCAGTTCGAGCACCGCTTCAACGACGTATTCACCGCACGGCAGAACTTCCGCTACCTGGATTCGACGGTGAAGATGGATCAGGTGTATGCCTGGGGCTGGACCACGCCAACCAGCAACGAGCTGAACCGCTACTACACCGGCGGCGAGGAAAAGCTGCACTCGTACATCATCGACAACATGCTCCAGGCCGAATACTTCACCGGCAGCGCCAAGCACACCACGCTGCTGGGCCTGGACTATCAACGGCGCAAGACTGTGGTCGACTGGCGCAGTGGCGCCCTGGCCCCGATCAATGCCTTCGATCCGCAGTACGGCAACTCGGAAATCACCTACTTCGACCCCACCAGCTACCTGCGTCGCCTGCAACAGACCGGCGTATACCTGCAGGACCTGATCGAGCTCGACCAGTGGCGTTTCTCCCTCGGCCTGCGTCAGGACTGGGTGAAGACGTCGGATGAGAACCGCATCGCCGAAGCCAGCCGTCCGCTGGGGACCAAGATCAGTGACGAGCGTACCAAGCTGACTGGTCGCGCCGGCGTGCTGTACCTGTTCGAGAACGGCATTGCGCCGTACATCAGCTACTCCGAGTCGTTCAACCCCAACTCCTACGCCGACCAGTCGGGCAACCCGCTGGCGCCGACCGAGGGTACCCAGTGGGAGGCTGGTATCAAGTACCAGCCGCCGGGCACCGACAACCTGTTCACCGCCTCGGTGTTCCGCATCGAGCAGGAGAACCTTGCCTCCAAGCTGCCGCAGGAAGAGTTCTACCGTCCTGTCGGCCAGGTCCGCTCCCAGGGCCTGGAACTGGAAGCGCACATGCAGGTCACCGACAACCTGAAAGTCCTCGGCAGCTACACCTTCACCGATATCGAGTACTCCAAGTCGATGCCGAGCACGTTGTTTGGCAGCGACCTCGACAACAAGGGCAACTCGCCGACCCAGGCACCGCGGCACATGGCCTCGCTGTGGGCTGACTACAACTTCCGCCAGGGCGCCCTCGACGGCCTGCGCCTGGGCGGTGGTGTGCGCTATGTCGGCTACAGCTGGGTGGATGCCGAGAACACCATGAAGGTGCCCTCCTACACCCTGTTCGATGCTTCGGTTGGCTATGACCTGGGCAAGGTCGGGCTCAAGGGCGTGGATGTGCGGCTCAATGCCAACAACCTCACCAATGAAAGCTACATCGCCTCCTGTGCCAGCCTGAGTTATTGCTACATGGGCGAAGAGCGCAATGTCAGCGCCACGGTCAGCTACCAGTTCTGATCCCACCTGTATGAACGACAAAGCCAGCGCCTGATTCCGGGCGCTGGCTTTGTTGCATCTGGCGACTTACTCCGGACCTTTACTCATGCGTCAGCTTTACGTACTGCTCCACCGCTACCTCGGCCTGATCACCGCGCTGTTTCTGGCCCTGGCCGGCCTTACCGGCAGCGTCCTGGCCTTTCATCACGAACTGGACGAGTGGCTCAACCCGTCCTTCTACGAAGCCCCCGCCGTGGGTGAACGACAGCAGCCGGGGGTGCTTGTGGATAAGTTGCAGGCCGAGCACCCGCGGCTGCAGGTCTGGTACATGGAGTACCCGAACGAGCCAGGGCATGCGGCGCTGCTGGCAATGGTGCCGCGCAACGATCCTGCGAGCGGTGAGCCCTATGCAGAGAAGAACACCGTGTTCTATCTCGATCCGGTCAGCGGCCTGACCCTGGGCCAGCGCTACTGGGGTGAGTGCTGCTTTTCCCGCGAGAACTTCATGCCGTTCATGCTTGAGTTGCACTACAGCCTGACCCTGCCCGGCAACTGGGGGATCCTGCTGATGGGCGTGGTGGCGATCATGTGGGTGATCGACTGCTTTATCGCCGTGCTGCTGACCTTGCCACGTGGGCGGCCGTTCTGGGGCAAGTGGGCAAAAGCCTGGAAGATCAAGGGCGGCCATGCCTATCGGCTGAACATGGATATCCACAGGGCGGGCGGTTTGTGGTTGTGGCTACTGCTGCTGCCGATTGCGATCAGCAGCGTGGCGATGAACCTGCCTGCCCAGGTGTTCAAACCGGCGGTGTCGCTGTTTTCACCGGTCGAGCCAAGCGTCTATGAAGCCCGTGGCACCCTGCCCAAGGAGCTACTGGGGGTTACCCAGCTGAGCTATCAACAGGCCTATCAGCTGGCACAGCAGGAGGGTCAGCGGCTGGGGCTGACAGCGCCGATCGGCGAGCTGTACTACAGCTTCGAGTACAACTTCTATGGCGCGGGCTTTGGCCAACACGATACCGATGCCCAGGGTAAGTCCTGGTTGTTCTTTCACGGGACTGACGGGCATTTGCTGGGCAAGGAGATAGCCGGGCAAGGCACCCTGGGGGAACGCTTTTACCGCTTGCAGTTACCCATACATGGCGGACGCATCATCGGTATGACGGGCCAGGTGTTGATTGCAGTGCTGGGGGTGATGATTGCGGTGCTGTCGTTGACCGGGGTGTATATCTGGTGGCGCAAGTTGCAGGCACGGCGTAGTGGGAAGGTGCGAAGGGCTGGGTAAGTAAGCGGCTGTTCTGGGGCTGCTATGCAGCCCATCGCTGGCAAGACCAGCTCCCACAAGAGTCGAGTAGGCTTGAGGAGCTTTAGCAGTTACCAGAAAGACAAAACCCCTGTCTGCAGGGCAGACAGGGGTTTCGGAATGAATCTTGACGATGACCTACTCTCACATGGGGAAACCCCACACTACCATCGGCGATGCATCGTTTCACTGCTGAGTTCGGGATGGGATCAGGTGGTTCCAATGCTCTATGGTCGTCAAGAAATTCTGTGTGCCGGTCCGTCTGTTGCGACGTGCCAGCGAATTCTTGATGCTTCTACCTTAAAGACAAAACCCCTACCTGCATACGCAGATAGGGGTTTCGGAATTTAATCTTGACGATGACCTACTCTCACATGGGGAAACCCCACACTACCATCGGCGATGCATCGTTTCACTGCTGAGTTCGGGATGGGATCAGGTGGTTCCAATGCTCTATGGTCGTCAAGAAATTCTGTTGCCAGAAGGTCTTGTTAGACACTCCAGCGAATCGGGTATGTGATGTTTTGTGAGTTACAAATTCTCGGCTTTGCAGTCTTCACAACACCGCAATCTGGCCATTCGACGCAAATTGCTTGGGTGTTATATGGTCAAGCCTCACGGGCAATTAGTATTGGTTAGCTCAACGCCTCACAGCGCTTACACACCCAACCTATCAACGTCGTAGTCTTCGACGGCCCTTCAGGGAGCTCAAGGCTCCAGTGAGATCTCATCTTGAGGCAAGTTTCCCGCTTAGATGCTTTCAGCGGTTATCTCTTCCGAACATAGCTACCCGGCAATGCCACTGGCGTGACAACCGGAACACCAGAGGTTCGTCCACTCCGGTCCTCTCGTACTAGGAGCAGCCCCTCTCAAATCTCAAACGTCCACGGCAGATAGGGACCGAACTGTCTCACGACGTTCTAAACCCAGCTCGCGTACCACTTTAAATGGCGAACAGCCATACCCTTGGGACCGGCTTCAGCCCCAGGATGTGATGAGCCGACATCGAGGTGCCAAACACCGCCGTCGATATGAACTCTTGGGCGGTATCAGCCTGTTATCCCCGGAGTACCTTTTATCCGTTGAGCGATGGCCCTTCCATACAGAACCACCGGATCACTAAGACCTACTTTCGTACCTGCTCGACGTGTCTGTCTCGCAGTCAAGCGCGCTTTTGCCTTTATACTCTACGACCGATTTCCGACCGGTCTGAGCGCACCTTCGTACTCCTCCGTTACTCTTTAGGAGGAGACCGCCCCAGTCAAACTACCCACCATACACTGTCCTCGATCCGGATAACGGACCTGAGTTAGAACCTCAAAGTTGCCAGGGTGGTATTTCAAGGATGGCTCCACGCGAACTGGCGTCCACGCTTCAAAGCCTCCCACCTATCCTACACAAGCAAATTCAAAGTCCAGTGCAAAGCTATAGTAAAGGTTCACGGGGTCTTTCCGTCTAGCCGCGGATACACTGCATCTTCACAGCGATTTCAATTTCACTGAGTCTCGGGTGGAGACAGCGCCGCCATCGTTACGCCATTCGTGCAGGTCGGAACTTACCCGACAAGGAATTTCGCTACCTTAGGACCGTTATAGTTACGGCCGCCGTTTACCGGGGCTTCGATCAAGAGCTTCGCGTTAGCTAACCCCATCAATTAACCTTCCGGCACCGGGCAGGCGTCACACCCTATACGTCCACTTTCGTGTTTGCAGAGTGCTGTGTTTTTAATAAACAGTCGCAGCGGCCTGGTATCTTCGACCGGCATGGGCTTACGGAGCAAGTCCTTCACCCTCACCGGCGCACCTTCTCCCGAAGTTACGGTGCCATTTTGCCTAGTTCCTTCACCCGAGTTCTCTCAAGCGCCTTGGTATTCTCTACCCAACCACCTGTGTCGGTTTGGGGTACGGTTCCTAGTTATCTGAAGCTTAGAAGCTTTTCTTGGAAGCATG